>NZ_JBFBBY010000030.1:0-64943 GCF_040682875.1 Amycolatopsis sp. NPDC051071
CGGGGGCTTTTCTCCCTCGCACTAGTGCGCATTACACGGATCGTCGCGCGGGCCCGCCGGGGGGCGTTTTCCCCCGTAAAACGCCCGCCGACCGCCCGGACGGAGGAGTAGGGGCGCAGGGCGCTGACCTGCGTTTAGCGGGCTAAACGCGCTGCGTCGGCGCGCCGACCTGGGAAGGGGCCCAGTCGTGGATCTGCGCGCCCGGGTGACGTGCACTACGGTGCTGCAAGCGGTGCGCGGGCCGGTAGTGGTCCGCACGAAAAGTTACCCACGGGTCTGGCCAGAAAAGAAAACTGGTGAGTAACCTGTTCGCACTCAGCTCGTTGCACCTGGTTGACGCGGGTATCGCTGCGCGAACGCGTGCGTCTCTCCCGAGCCAGTGGCACGGGAAAGCAGTGCGCGACGACGCGGAACAGCTCCTGGAGGTGCGATGGGTGCCGAGGTGGTCATCGAAGGTCTGACGAAGTCCTTCGGTAAGCAGGCCATCTGGCGGGACGTCACGCTGACCCTGCCCCCGGGCGAGGTTTCGGCGATGCTCGGTCCGTCCGGAACCGGTAAGTCCGTCTTCTTGAAGTCGATGATCGGTCTGCTCAAACCGGACCGCGGCCGCTGCATGATCAACGGCGTCGACATCGTGACGTGCTCCGAACACCAGCTTTACGAGGTGCGCAAGCTCTTCGGCGTCCTTTTCCAGGACGGCGCGCTGTTCGGTTCGATGAACCTCTACGACAACGTGGCGTTCCCCCTGCGCGAGCACACGAAGAAGTCGGAGACCGAGGTCCGCCGGATCGTGCTCGAGAAGCTCGAGATGACCGGCCTCAACGGCGCCGACAAGAAGCTGCCCGGCGAGATCTCCGGCGGTATGCGCAAACGTGCCGGCCTCGCCCGCGCGCTGGTGCTCGACCCGCAGATCATCCTGGTCGACGAGCCGGACTCCGGCCTCGACCCGGTCCGCACCACCTACATCTCCCAGCTCTTCCTCGACGTCAACGCGCAGATCGACGCGACGTTCCTGATCGTCACGCACAACATCAACCTCGCCCGCACCGTCCCGGACAACCTCGGCATGCTGTTCCGCAAGGAACTGGTCATGTTCGGGCCGCGTGAGGTGCTGTTGACCAGCGAGGAGCCGGTGGTCAAGCAGTTCCTCAACGGCAAGATGGAAGGCCCCATCGGCATGAGCGAGGAGAAGGACTCCGCGCAGATGGCCGCCGAGCGCGCGATGTTCGAGGCAGGCCACCACGCGGGCGGGGTCGAGGACGTCACCGGGGTGCCGCCGCAAATGCAGCCCACCCCCGGTGTGCCGACCCGGATGGGCGCGGTCCGCCGCAAGGACCGCGTCATGCAGATCCTGTCCGGTCTCCCGCCCGAGGCGCAGCAGAGCATCATCGAGTCGCTCTCGCCGGAGGAGCAGCAGCATTACGGCGTGCGCCCCCAGCGGCTCGCCGCGGCAGGGCACCGGTCGAGCCAGAGCGAAGGCCCGGTCCCGAACCACCACCAAGGTCAGCTGCCCGACGACCAGGTCGCCCACATCCCGCATCCGGGGAGACCGGGCAACCACCGCATGCGGCCGCATGATCCGGGGTCAGGTGGCGCGTGAGTTCTTCCGCTTCATCGGCGAAGATCCCCGGTATCGGCATGTTGCGCGAAACCGGGAACCTGTTCGCTCTCGGCCTCGACATCGTTCGTGGCATCTTCCAGCGCCCGTTCCAGCTGCGGGAGTTCGTCCAGCAGGCCTGGTTCATCGCGAGCGTCACGATCCTGCCGACGGCGCTCGTCGCGATCCCGTTCGGCGCGGTCATCTCGCTGCAGTTCGGTTCACTCGCCCGCCAGCTCGGCGCCCAGTCCTACACCGGCGCCGGGTCGGTGCTCGCCACCGTGCAGCAGGCCAGTCCGCTGGTCACCGCGCTGCTGGTGGCGGGCGCGGGTGGTAGCGCGGTCTGCGCCGACATCGGTGCGCGGACCATCCGTGAAGAGATCGACGCGATGGAAGTGCTCGGCGTCTCCGCGGTGCAGCGGCTGATCGTGCCGCGTGTGCTCGCGATGATGCTCGTGGCACTGCTGCTCAACGGCATGGTCAGCGTCATCGGCGTGCTCGGCGGCTACTTCTTCAACGTCGTCCTCCAGGGCGGGACGCCGGGTGCGTACCTGGCGAGCTTCTCCGCGCTGGCTCAGCTGCCGGACCTCTGGGTCGGCGAGCTGAAGGCGCTGATCTTCGGCTTCATCGCCGCGGTCGTCGCCTCGTACCGGGGACTGCATCCGTCCGGTGGCCCGAAGGGTGTCGGGGACGCGGTGAACCAAGCGGTCGTCATCACGTTCCTCATGCTGTTCGTGGTGAACTTCGTGATCACGCTGATCTACCTGCAGATCGTGCCCGGAAAGCTGGACTGACGCATGACCTTTCTCCAGGGCGCCAAACGGGTCGCCAACCGTCCATTGCAGACTCTGGACAACCTCGGCGACCAGATGTCCTTCTACGGCCGCGCGTTGCTGTGGACGCCGCGGACGTTGCGCCGTTACATGAAAGAGGTCCTGCGGCTGCTGGCCGAGGTGAGCTTCGGTTCCGGCTCGCTCGCGGTCATCGGCGGCACGGTCGGTGTGATGGTCGGCCTGACGTTGTTCACCGGTGTCCTCGTCGGCCTGCAGGGTTATTCGGCGCTGAACTCGATCGGCACCTCGGCCTTCACCGGCTTCCTGACCGCGTTCTTCAACACGCGTGAGATCGCGCCACTGGTCGCGGGACTCGCCTTGTCCGCGACGGTCGGCGCCGGTTTCACCGCGCAGCTGGGTGCGATGCGGATCTCCGAGGAGATCGACGCACTCGAAGTCATGGGCGTCCCGAGCCTGCCGTACCTGGTGACCACGCGGATCATCGCCGGTTTCGTCGCGGTCATCCCGCTGTACGTCATCGGCCTGCTGAGTTCGTATCTGGCGTCCCGGCTGGTCGTTATCTATATCTACAACCAGTCAGCGGGCACCTACGACCATTACTTCGACCTGTTCCTACCTCCACAGGATGTGCTCTATTCGTTCATCAAGGTGCTGTTGTTCAGCGTCTTGATCATCCTGTCCCATTGCTATTTCGGATACCGGGCCACCGGTGGCCCCGCCGGTGTCGGTGTGGCGGTCGGCAAGGCGGTCCGCCTGAGCATCGTCACGGTGTCCATCATGAACTTCTTCATCGGTTTCGCGATCTGGGGAACCGACGTCACGGTGAGGATCGCAGGATGATTCAGGGGCGGGCGGGATGGTGAACACACTGCGGCGCAGGCTGTTGGGCCTGCTCTTGGTCGCCGTCATCGTCGGCGGTGTGGCGCTGAGCATCGCGTTGTACGAGAAGGCGTTCACCCCGGTGGTGAGTGTGAAGCTGCAATCGAGCAGTATCGGGAACCAGTTGCTGAAGCAGTCCGATGTGAAGGTCCGCGGCCTGATCGTCGGTTCGGTGCGGGAAATCACCGCGACGCCCGCCGGTGCCGAACTCACTCTCGCGTTGAATCCGGAGTCGGCGAAACTGATCCCGCGGAACGTTTCCGCGCGATTCCTGCCGAAGACGTTGTTCGGCGAGCGTTTCGTTTCACTCGAGATCCCGGCCGCCCCGTCGTCGAAGACGATCGCGGAAGGCGACGTGATCACCCAGGACCGCACGTCCAGCGCGGTCGAACTCGAACAGGCTTTCGCACATTTGATGCCCGTACTCCAGGCGGTCCAGCCGCAGAAGCTGTCCAGCACGCTCTCGGCGATCTCCACCGCACTCAACGGCCGCGGCGATCAGCTCGGCGACACCCTCGCGCAGCTCGGCACCTACGTCGGCGACCTGAACCCGCATGAACCCCAGCTTCAGCAGAACCTCAAGGAGCTCGCGAAGTTCTCGGACAACTTCAGCGCCGTCGCGCCGGATCTGGTGCAGACGCTGGACAATCTGAGCACCACCACGCGCACCGTGGCCGACCAGAAGCTGAACCTGCAGAACCTCTACGGCAGCGTCACCCAGGCTTCGGTCGATCTGCGGACGTTCCTGCGGAACAATGCGGACAACCTCATCCGCCTCGCCGATTCCGCCCGGCCGACGGCGGAACTGCTGGCGAAGTACTCGCCGGAGTACCCGTGCGTGATCGGGCAGATGGCCGGCGTCGTGCCGAAGATCGACCAGGCACTCGGCAAGGGCACCAACCGGCCAGGCCTGCACGCGACCATCGAGATCACCGTCAACCGCGGCCCGTACCTGCCCGGCAAGGACGAGCCGAAGTTCGAGGACAAACGCGGTCCGCGCTGCTACGACCTGAAGCAGTTCCCGGACCCGTTCCCGCAGGATCCGCCGGACGGCCCGATCCAGGACGGCACGACGCACAAGCCGCCTGCCCGATCGAGCAACGACGGTCTCTCGCCGTCCAACAACGTCGCGAACTACGGCGGCTACAACGGGAACGGCGGTGGCGCGCCCGCCGGTAACCCGGCCTTCAGCACGTCAGAATCGGACTTCCTCGCGCAGCTGGTCGCCCCGCAGGTCGGCATGTCCGCTTCGGACGTGCCCGGCTGGGGTTCGCTGCTCGTCGGTCCGCTTTACCGCGGGGCGGAGGTGCATGTCCGATGATGGGAACGGGAGTTGCGCCCCTTGCCGAAAAGGTGATCGACACGCGCGCGTTCCGGCCGGAGGCCTCGCTATCGCGGAGGCAGGCCGCCTTTTCCCCGCGACCGTCGGCTGCGGCTGCCAGGTGCGGCCTGGCTACGCGATCGCGATCGCGCGCAGACGGGGGGAAGGCATGAGAGGGCTTCTCGCACCGCTGATCAAGCTCTGCGTCTTCGTCGTGATCACCGTGCTGTTCACGACGATCCTCGGGATCAGCATCGCCAACATCAACACCACCAGCACCAACGCCTACAAGGCACGCTTCAGTGACGCGACCCTGGTGCTGCCCAACGACGACGTCCGCATCGCCGGCGTCCGGGTCGGGCAGGTCAAGGAGGTCCGCATCGTCGACCGGCGCCAGGCCGAGATCGAGTTCGAGGTGGACGCCGGCCGCAAACTGCCGGCCGGGGTGACCGCGCAGATCAAGTTCCGGAACCTGGTCGGCCAGCGCTACCTCTCGCTCGGGCAGGGCACCGATTCCTCCGGCAAGACCCTGGCGCCCGGTGGCAACATCCCGCTGGAACGGACCACACCCGCACTCGATCTGACGCAACTGTTCAACGGCTTCAAGCCGCTGTTCACCGCGCTGAACCCGGACGACATCAACAAACTGTCCTACGAGGTCATCCAGGTCCTGCAAGGTGAGGGCGGCACGATCGAAAGCCTGCTGAAGCACACCGCTTCGCTGGCCACCACGATCTCCGACAAGGACCAGGTGATCGGTGAGGTCATCGATAACCTGAACTCGGTACTGGACACGGTCAACGCGCATACGCCGCAGCTGAACGACCTGATCGTCAAACTGCAGCAGCTGGTTTCCGGGCTGGCCGCGGACCGCGAGCCGATCGGCGACGCCATCGACTCGCTCGGCGACCTCGCCCAGACGACGTCCGGCTTGCTCGGTGAGGCTCGCGAGCCGCTCAAACAGGACATCGCCGCGCTCGGCACGCTGACGAAGAACCTCAACGACAGCCAGCCGATCATCGAGCACTTCATCCAGTTCTTGCCGCAGAAGGTGACGGCGCTGACCCGCACCGCCGACTACGGCTCCTGGTTCAACTTCTTCGCTTGCGAGCTGTCAGGAGCCGTCGCCCTGCCTCCGCTGATCAACGAACCGATCAATCTGCCGCTGCTGCCGGTCAACCGGGCGAGGTGCACGGCATGAAGTCGTTCCGGAAACGCAATCCGATCCCCATCGCGCTGGTCGGCATCTCGGTGCTGCTGCTCGGTTTCCTGGCCGCGCTCAACTCCGAGGACCTGCCGGTGATCGGCGGCGGGACGACCTACAGCGCGGACTTCTCCGAGGCTTCCGGCCTGCAGCAGGACAACGACGTCCGCGTCGCCGGGGTGAAGGTCGGCAAAGTCTCCGAGATCAAACTCGACGGCGACAAGGTCCGGATCTCCTTCAAGGTCAAGGACGCCTGGCTGGGTGACAAGACCAGCGCGGCGATCAAGATCAAGACGGTGCTCGGCCAGAAGTACCTGGCGCTGGACCCGCAGGGACAGCGCACGCTGGACCCGAGCGCGACCATCCCGCGAGACCGGACGATGTCGCCTTTCGACGTCCTCGACGCGTTCCGCGGGCTTTCGCAGACCATCGACGACATCGACACCACGCAGCTGGCGAAGAGCTTCGACGTCATCTCGGAGACCTTCGCCGACACCCCGGCCGACGTGAAGGGCGCGCTGAGTGGCCTTTCGCGTCTTTCGGACACGATCGCTTCGCGCGACTCGCAGCTGTCGACCCTGCTCGCGAACACGCGGCAGGTCTCGCAGACGCTGGTCGACCGGGACGCCGAGTTCCAGAAGCTGCTCGCCGACGGCAACAAGCTGCTCGGGGAGGTGTCGCGCCGCAAGGACGCGATTTCCGCGCTGCTGGACGGTTCGCGCAACCTCGCCACCCAGCTGAAGGGCCTGGTCGACGACAACGACGCGCAGCTCGACCCGGTGCTCACCCAGCTCGACCAGCTGACCTCGATGCTGCAGCGCAACCAGGACGCGCTCGGCCAGGGCGTCGCGCGGTTCGCGCCGTTCATCCGGGTGTTCACCAACACGATCGGCAACGGCCGCTGGTTCGACAACTACATCTGCGGCCTTGTCCTCCCGTCGTTCGGGCCGATCAACGAGAAGGGGTGCTACGACAAATGAGTACCCGTCTCGGAGCAGGTCTCGCCCGCGGCTTCACCATCGCGATCGTGCTCGCGCTGGTCGTCGCCGGCGCACTGTGGTGGACGCTCAAGGACGCCGGCCGCAACCACCTGACCGCCTACTTCGCCGGAGCCGTCGGTCTTTACGAGGGCAACAGCGTCCGCATGCTCGGCGTCGACATGGGCACCATCACCAAGATCCAGCCGATGGGCAATCAGGTCCGCGTCGATCTCGAATACGACCGTGCGGTGGCGGTGCCCGCGGACGCGAAGGCGATCATCGTGTCGCCGTCGCTGGTCAGCGACCGCTACGTGCAGCTCGCCCCGGCCTACAAGGGCGGCCCGCGGATCGACGACGGCGCCGTCATCGGCCTCGACCGCACCGAGGTCCCCCTCGAAGTCGACGAACTCGCCGCCAGCCTCTCGCGGGTCAGCAAATCGCTCGGCCCCAACGGTGCCAACAAGAACGGTTCGCTGTCGAACCTGCTCGACACCGCCGCCAAGAACTTCGACGGCAACGGGCAGGCTTTGCATGACACGATCACCAAACTCGGCCAGGCCGCCGGCACGTTGTCCGGTAACAAGGACGACTTGTTCAAGACCGTCGAGAACCTCGGTTCCTTCTCCCAGACGCTGGTGAACAGCGACTCGCAGGTCCGCGACTTCGAGCGGCAGCTCGCCGACGTCAGCGGTTTCCTCGCGGGGGAGCGGGAGAACCTCGCGGCCACGGTGAAACAGCTGTCCGACACGCTCACCGCGGTGCAGGGCTTCATCGAGAAGAACCGCGACCGGCTCAAGTCCAATGTGGACAAACTGGCCAGTGTGACCAAGGTGCTCGTCGACCAGCGCGGCGCGCTCGCCGAGATCCTCGACGTCGCCCCGGTCGGCCTCGGGAACCTGGTCAACACCTACAACGCCTCGTCGGGCACGCTCGACGCGCGGGCCAACCTGAACGAGCTCACCCAGCCGCCGCTGGTGATGGTGTGCAACCTGCTCAAGCAGACCCCGGAGGCACTCGACGCGCTGGGTGACGCGTGCAAGGGGATCGCCGGGCTGGTCGACGGATTGGTGCCGCTGCCGTCCATCGCTCAGGTGATCCAGTCCTCGCAGGCAGGCCGGCTGCCACCGCTTCCGCTTCCCATCGCGGGTCAGCTCTACGGATCGGCGGCGAAATGACGCGCTGCAAGGAAACCGAACTCAGTGCGCCCGGCCTCGCCGGAGAGCGCGGAGCGCCGCGGAAGACACTGAGGTCTCTTGCCCTCGTGGCCGCCGGAACCGTCGCCGCGCTGACGTTGAGCGGCTGCGGGTTCAGCGGCATCTACGACATCCCGCTGCCCGGCGGCGCCGAACTCGGCGACCACCCGTACACGGTCAAGGTGCAGTTCCGGGACGTGCTGGACTTGACCCCACAGGCAGGAGTCAAGGTCAACGAGGTGTCCATCGGCCGCGTCGAGGAGATCGGGCTGACCCAGGACGGCTGGAACGCCGAGGTCACCCTTCGGGTCAACGGCGACGTGAAGCTGCCGTCGAACGCGCTGGCCAACGTGCGGCAGTCGAGCCTTCTCGGTGAGAAGTACGTCGAACTGGCCGCACCCGCCGACGGACAGGGCAAGCTCGCCGACAACGCGGTGATCCCGCTGGCCCGCACGAACCGCAGCGTCGAGGTCGAGGAGCTCCTCGGTGCTCTTTCGCTGCTGCTCAACGGCGGTGGCGTGGAACAGCTCAACACCATCACCAAGGAACTCAACAACGCCACGAGCGGCCGGTCGCCGGAACTCAAGGCACTGCTGAACAACACCAACCAGCTGGTGACGAACCTGGACAAGCAGTCCGCGAACATCACGCGGGCACTCGACGGGCTGAACCGGCTCTCCTCCACGCTGAACGGCCAGAAGGACAAGCTGGTCGGCGCGGTCGACAACCTCGGCCCCGGCCTCGGTGTGCTGGAGCAGCAGCGCGGCCAGCTGGTGACCATGCTCAACGCGCTTAACAGCCTTTCCGGCGTCGCCATCGACACGGTGAACAAGAGCAAGGAAGACCTCGTCGCCGACCTCAAGGCACTGCAGCCGACCCTGCGGAAGCTCGGCGAGACCGGGGCGGATCTGCCCAAGGCGCTCGAAATCCTGCTGACCTTCCCCTTCAGCGACGCGGCGTACGACGGCGTCAAGGGTGACTACTTCAACCTGTTCGCGAAGGTCGACCTGAACCTCAAGGAGATCCTCGCGAACCTCGGCCGTAGCCGTCAGAACCCGCTCCAGGACGTCATCCCGGTGCCGGGGCTGACCGGCGGGACCGAGGGGCCGGGCGTGAACCCGCCGCTGCCGATCCCCGACAGCGTCGGCTCGTCGCCCGCGATCGGCCAGGCAGGCGCGACACAGGGCGGCGGACAGCCGCGACAGACCGGACCCGCCGGGATCTTCGGCCTGCTCTCGGGAGGTGCGGGCTGATGCTGATCCGCAGGACGAAGCTCCAGCTGGTCGCCTTCGCGATCATCTCCATCGTCGCGATCGTGTACGCGCTGATCCGGTTCGCCGGCCTCGGCCAGGTCTTCGGCGACGAGGGCTACACGGTGAAGCTCGAACTCAAGCAGTCGGGCGGCATCTTCCAGAACGCCGAAGTGACCTACCGCGGCTTCAACATCGGTCGCGTCGGCGAACTGCGCCTGACCAAGGCCGGACTGGAAGCCGACCTCAACATCGCGCCGGACGCCCCGGACGTGCCGAGCGACCTCGACGCGGTGGTCGCGAACCGGTCCGCCGTCGGCGAGCAGTTCGTCGACCTGCGGCCCAAGAGCGAGAAGGGGCCGTTCCTGAAGCCGGGTTCGGTCATCCCCGCCGACAAGGTCAAGACGCCGGTGCCCACCGAGCAGCTCATCGGCGACCTCGACAGCCTCGCGGCTTCGGTGCCGACGGACTCGCTGCGCAAGGTCGTCGACGAGTCGTACAACGCCTTCAACGGCACGGGCCCGGACCTGCAGACGCTGCTCGACACCGCGCGCAGCTTCACCACCACGGCGCAGGAGTACCTGCCACAGACCATCCAGCTGCTGGAAAAGGGCGGGCAGGTCCTCGAAACGCAGAACGACATGGCGAGTTCGATGAAGTCGTTCAGCGCGGACCTGAACAAACTGTCCGGCACGCTGAAGAACTCCGACGCCGACATCCGGAAGCTGATCGGCGTCACGCCGCAGGTGGCCACCCAGATCAGCGAGGTGCTGGCGGAATCGGGGCCGGGGCTGGGCGCGCTGACCGCGAACCTGCTCACGACGTCGAATCTGCTGGTGACCCGGCTCGACGGGCTGGAGCAGGGCCTGGTGACCTATCCGCTGCTGGCCGCCGGCGCGAACAGCGTCGCCAAGGACGGCACCGCGCATTTGGGCCTCGCGCTGAACCTGTTCAACCCGCCTTCGTGCACCAAGGGCTACATCGGCCTCGACAAGTACCGCGAAGGCACCGACACGACGGTGCGCCCGCCGAAGGACGACGCGTACTGCGCCGAACCGAAGGGCAGCCCGATCAACGTGCGTGGTTCGCAGAACGTGCCGTACAACGGTGTTCCGCAGATCCCGTCGCAGGGCGAGGTCGCCGCGAACGCCGGCCGGTCGGCCGAGGAACTGGCCAGCCTGCGCGCGGCGCAGGGCATGCCGAGCGTCCTGCAGAGCCCCGGTGTCAGCCTGGCCAGCCTCGGCGCGCTGCTGGGCCTGCCCGGCTGAGCCCGAGACCGCATACCTACCCTGGAGTGTCATGAGTTCTTCTCGATCGCGGACCCTGGTCCTCGGCGCGGCGGCGTTCGCGCTCGCCGCGTTCATCGCCGCTGCGATCTTCGGTGCCCTGTGGGCGGTGGCCGCGTCGGACGACAACGCCGGCTTGGCGCGCTCGCGGGACGACGTGGTCAGGGCGGGCGGCACCGCGATCAAGGCGTACACCGAGGTCGACTTCGAGAACCTCGACGAGTTCTTCAACCGGCAGAAGGCCGTCTCCGACGACAAGATGAGCCAGCAGCTGGCCCAGCTGGAGCCGACCTACCGCAAGGCGCTCGGCGACGCGAAGACCAAGGTCGCGACCACGATCCAGGACATCGCCGTCGAGGAACTCGACGACCACGAGGGCAAGGCGAGCTTCCTCGCCGCCATCACCACCCAGGTCACCCAGGGCGACAAGGCGAGCTCGAAGGCGCTGCGCCTGGAGGTCTCGATGACGCGGGTCGGCGACGAGTGGAAGCTGTCCGGGATCGACAACGTGCCCCTCGTCGCGGCCGGCAAGTAGAGCGTCACCTAGAACGGAGCCCGTAGTGCCCCCCTCCCGCCGCCAGCCTCCTCGCAGCACTCCGCCGGTGCGCCGCCCCCGGGTGGCCGGTCTGCGCCGGCCCGGTGCGTCTCCCTCCGACGCGCCGGATGCGGCTCCCGGGGTCGACGAGACGCCGGTTCCGGTTCGCCGCCCTTCGCCGCGGCCTGCTCCGCGTCCGGCGTCTGCTTCGGTGTCCGAGGCTGAGCCTGAGGTTGAGTCGGTTCCTTCGGTTCCTGAGGCTCCTTCGGCTCCTGAGGCTCCTTCGGTTCTTGAGGTTGAAGCTGAGGCTCCTGAAGCTGTTGAGGCTCCTGAGGCCGAGGTAGCCGCGGTTGAGGCTCCTGAAGCGCCTGAAGAGGCTCCTGAGGACACTGAGGCCTCCGAAGACGAGGTTGTCGCGAAGCCGAGTCCGCGCGCGAAGGCCCGTGCGGCCGCCGAGGCGAAGCCCGACGACATCGAAGAGGCCGAAGCAGAGGTCGCTCTTTCCGAGTCCGAAGCGAAGCCAAGGAAGCAGGGCTCCTGGCAGCTGAATTTGGCGGCAGCCCTGGTCGTCGTCGGGCTGCTGCTGGTCGCGACCGCGGTGTTCTTCAAGATCCAGGCCGACGACGTGTCGAGTTCGACGGACAACACCGCGCTGCTGGACGTCGCGAGGACCGCGCAGGTCAAGGACCAGGTCGCGAAGGCGACCGAGGCGCTGTTCTCGTACGACTACAACAACATCGCGAAGACCGAGACCGCGGCGGGTGACCTGCTGGTCAACGACGACGTCCGTGCGAAGTACAACCTGCTGATGGGCGAGGTCAAGCGGCTGGCCCCGCAGCAGAAGATGGTCGTGACGTGCAAGGTCACCCGGAGCGCCGTCATCCGGCTGGAGGGCGACCGGGCCGACGTGATGGTGTTCGTCGACCAGAGCTCGACACGGGCCGACACGAACAAGACCACCGCCGGGAGCGCGCAACTGCACTTGAACGCGGAGCTGCGGGGCGACAAGTGGAAGATCACGGCGATGAACACCTACGCCGCCCCTCCCTCCCCGGCCGCCCCCTCGGCCCCCGCCCCCTCCAAGTAGCGCCCGACGTGCGTTTAGCCCCCTAATCGCGCTCCGGCACCTGTCCCCGCGGCAGGCGCCCGGACGTGCGTTTAGCGGGCTAATCGCGCTCCGGCGCCCCGGCCTGCGGTAGGTGCCCCGACGTGCGTTTAGCGGGCTAATCGCGCTCCGGTATCCGAGTGGGTCACTGGCCCGCGGTGGGTGCCCCGACGTGCGTTTAGCCCCCTAATCGCGCTCCGGGGCCCGGAGGGAAGGCCTCGACCAGCCGCACACTGTCCCGGCACCGGGACCCGCCGCTCCGGTCAGCCCCGGCGACCCTCGCGGGCCTCCATGAGCACAGCGCGTTTAGCCCGCTAAACGCGCTCTGGGCACCTTCCTGTGCGCTGCCCCAGCCGACCCATCCGTCACGGCGGCCACACGGCCTGGCGCACCTCCCAGGCCGCCCTGCCCCGGCTTGGTGACTCTCCGGAGCAGGCCCGGCGGGAGCGCGTTTAGCCCGCTAAACGCAGGTCGGCGCCCCAGCGCCGTCACCTGCGGGTACCGGGCGGTAACCGGGATGGACGTCCTGGTGGTCACCCTGTGCGCGACCTCTTCGACGCTGCGCCAACCGGCGGGACCACCGCGCGGCATCTTGACTGGGAGCCCGCTTGGGGTCACGCTTACTGCCAACGGTGAGAACCGGCGGTGCCCTTGCGGGAGGGACGAGCCGGGGAGGCCGAGGAGAGGCATACCTGAAGACGTCGCGACGCAGGCTGGGCCCCATCAGGAGCGCCCCCTGGACATACCGTGACGTTCGGGCTAGACTGCTTCTTTGCGCTGCCCTCTTTCAGGCTGCCCGGAGCCGGTAGTTAGGATAGTGGGCACACGGCACCCTTGACAGACCGCATCAGCTGTTGCTGACGCGGCTGCTCACCGCTCATTGTCCCCGGAAGGACGCATCTTGGCAGTCTCTCCCGCGAACCAGGCCACTGCTGCGACCACATCGGCTGTATCTCGCTCGGAGTCCACGGGAATCCCGGGAGCCCCCAAGCGGGTCTCCTTCGCAAAGATTCGCGAGCCGCTCAGCACCCCGAACCTGCTCGACGTGCAGATCAGGTCCTTCGAATGGTTCACCGGCGACGAGGCGTGGTTCGAACGCCGCGTCGAAGAAGGTGAAGAAAACCCGGTCGGCGGCCTGGAAGAGGTCCTCAACGAGATCTCGCCGATCGAAGACTTCTCCGGATCCATGTCGCTTTCCTTCTCCGACCCGCGCTTCGACGAGGTCAAGGCCTCCGTCGAGGAGTGCAAGGACAAGGACATGACGTACGCGGCCCCGCTGTTCGTGACCGCCGAGTTCGTGAACAACAACACCGGCGAGATCAAGAGCCAGACGGTCTTCATGGGCGACTTCCCGGTGATGACCGACAAGGGCACCTTCGTCATCAACGGCACCGAGCGTGTCGTCGTGTCGCAGCTGGTCCGTTCGCCCGGTGTGTACTTCGACAGCAGTGTCGACAAGACCACCGACAAGGACGTCTTCAACGTCCGTGTGATCCCGAGCCGGGGTGCCTGGCTCGAGTTCGACGTCGACAAGCGCGACACCGTCGGCGTCCGCATCGACCGCAAGCGCCGCCAGCCGGTGACCGTGTTGCTGAAGGCGCTGGGCTGGACCACCGAGGCGATCCGTGAGCGTTTCTCCTTCTCGGAGACGCTGCTCGCCACCCTCGAGAAGGACCACACCGCCGGCACCGACGAGGCGCTGCTCGACATCTACCGCAAGCTGCGCCCGGGCGAACCCCCCACCAAGGAGAGCGCGCAGACGCTGCTGGAGAACCTGTTCTTCAAGCCGAAGCGCTACGACCTGGCCAAGGTCGGCCGGTACAAGGTCAACAAGAAGCTCGCTCTCACCACGCCGTACGACACCGGGACGCTGACCGAAGAGGACATCGTCTCGACGATCGAGTACCTGGTCCGGCTGCACGCGGGCGAGGACAAGGTGACCATCGGCGACCAGACCATCCCGGTCGAGACCGATGACATCGACCACTTCGGCAACCGTCGTCTCCGCACCGTCGGCGAGCTCATCCAGAACCAGATCCGCGTCGGTCTGTCCCGGATGGAGCGCGTCGTCCGTGAGCGGATGACCACGCAGGACGTCGAGGCGATCACGCCGCAGACCCTGATCAACATCCGTCCCGTCGTGGCGGCGATCAAGGAGTTCTTCGGTACTTCGCAGCTGTCGCAGTTCATGGACCAGAACAACCCGCTGTCGGGGCTGACGCACAAGCGTCGTCTGTCCGCACTCGGCCCCGGTGGTCTGTCCCGTGAGCGCGCCGGCATGGAGGTCCGTGACGTTCACCCGTCGCACTACGGCCGCATGTGTCCGATCGAGACGCCGGAAGGCCCGAACATCGGCCTGATCGGTTCGCTCTGCTCGTACGCGCGGGTCAACCCGTTCGGTTTCATCGAGACCCCGTACCGCAAGGTCGTCGAGGGCCGCGTCACCGACCAGGTCGACTACCTCACCGCGGACGAGGAAGACCGTTTCGTGAAGGCGCAGGCGAACGCGCCGATCACCGAGGACGGCACCTTCGTCGAAGACCGCGTCCTGGTCCGTAAGAAGGGCGGCGAGGTCGAGCTGATCGACCCGCTCGACGTGGACTACATGGACGTCTCGCCGCGGCAGATGGTCTCGGTCGCGACGGCGATGATCCCGTTCCTCGAGCACGACGACGCGAACCGCGCCCTGATGGGTGCGAACATGCAGCGTCAGGCCGTTCCGCTGCTGCGCAACCAGGCGCCGTACGTCGGCACCGGTGTGGAGCTGCGTGCCGCGGTCGACGCCGGTGACGTGCTCGTGGCCGAGCAGTCCGGTGTCGTCGAGGAGCTCTCGGCCGACCTGATCACGATCATGCACGACGACGGCACGCGGAAGAGCTACGGACTGTACAAGTTCCGCCGCTCCAACCACGGCACCTGCTTCAACCACCGCCCGATCGTCAACGAGGGCGACCGGGTCGAGCAGGGTCAGGTCATCGCCGACGGCCCGTCCACCGAGAACGGTGAGATGGCGCTCGGCAAGAACCTGCTCGTCGCGGTCATGCCGTGGGAGGGCCACAACTACGAGGACGCGATCATCCTCTCGGAGCGCCTGGTGCAGGACGACGTGCTCACGTCGATCCACATCGAGGAGCACGAGATCGACGCCCGCGACACCAAGCTGGGCGCCGAGGAGATCACCCGGGACATCCCGAACGTCTCCGAGGAGGTACTGGCCGACCTCGACGAGCGCGGCATCATCCGCATCGGTGCCGAGGTCCGCGACGGCGACATCCTCGTCGGCAAGGTCACGCCCAAGGGCGAGACCGAGCTGACGCCGGAAGAGCGCCTGCTCCGCGCGATCTTCGGTGAGAAGGCCCGCGAAGTCCGCGACACCTCGCTGAAGGTGCCGCACGGCGAGACCGGCAAGGTCATCGGCATCCGCGTGTTCTCGCGCGAGGACGACGACGAGCTGCCCCCGGGCGTCAACGAACTGGTCCGCGTCTACGTGGCACAGAAGCGGAAGATCCAGCCGGGCGACAAGCTCGCCGGCCGCCACGGGAACAAGGGTGTCATCGGCAAGATCCTTCCCGCCGAGGACATGCCGTTCATGGAGGACGGCACGCCCGTCGACATCATCCTGAACACCCACGGTGTCCCGCGTCGGATGAACATCGGCCAGGTCCTGGAGCTTCACCTCGGCTGGCTGGCGTCGCAGGGCTGGAAGATCGAGGGCAACCCCGACTGGGCGAAGAACCTCAACGAGGAGCTCTACGACGTCGACCCCGGCACGAACACCGCCACCCCGGTGTTCGACGGTGCGAAGGAAGACGAGCTGACCGGCCTGCTCGGTGCCACCAAGCCGAACCGCGACGGTGAGCGCATGGTGAAGCAGAACGGCAAGGCCACGCTGCTGGACGGCCGCTCCGGCGAGCCGTACCCGTACCCGGTCGCGGTCGGTTACATGTACATCCTGAAGCTGCACCACCTTGTCGACGACAAGATCCACGCCCGCTCCACCGGTCCGTACTCGATGATCACGCAGCAGCCGCTGGGTGGTAAGGCACAGTTCGGTGGCCAGCGCTTCGGTGAGATGGAGTGCTGGGCGATGCAGGCGTACGGCGCCGCATACACGCTGCAGGAACTCCTCACGATCAAGTCGGACGACGTGGTCGGCCGCGTGAAGGTGTACGAGGCGATCGTCAAGGGGGAGAACATCCCCGAGCCGGGTATCCCCGAGTCGTTCAAGGTGCTCCTGAAGGAGCTCCAGTCGCTCTGCCTCAACGTCGAGGTGCTGTCCAGCGACGGTGCCGCGATCGAGATGCGCGACTCCGACGACGAGGACCTCGAGCGCGCCGCCGCCAACCTCGGCATCAACCTGTCCCGCAACGAGTCGCCCTCGGTGGACGACGTCGTGCACTGACGGCTGTCCGAGGCGGGGCCTGCCTCCCGTGGGCCCCGCCTCGACCGCCAACCCCTCTAGTCGACTGGGACATCTGGGGAGCGACCCCCAGACCCCCGAAATACCCCAAGGGGATGCAAAGACGTGCTGGACGTCAACTTCTTCGATGAGCTCCGCATCGGCCTCGCTACCGCCGACGACATTCGTCAGTGGTCCTTCGGTGAGGTCAAGAAGCCGGAGACCATCAACTACCGGACGCTCAAGCCCGAGAAGGACGGCCTCTTCTGCGAGAAGATTTTCGGCCCGACTCGGGACTGGGAGTGCTACTGCGGTAAGTACAAGCGGGTCCGCTTCAAGGGCATCATCTGCGAGCGCTGTGGCGTCGAGGTCACCCGCGCCAAGGTGCGCCGTGAGCGGATGGGCCACATCGAGCTGGCCGCCCCCGTCACCCACATCTGGTACTTCAAGGGTGTTCCTTCCCGCCTGGGCTACCTGCTCGACCTGGCGCCGAAGGACCTCGAGAAGATCATCTACTTCGCGGCCTACGTGATCACCGGTGTGAACACCGAGCTGCGGCACACCGACCTGCCGACCCTCGAGAACGAGATCGGCGTCGAGCGTAAGAACCTCGAGACCAAGCGTGACGCGGACATCGAGGCACGGGCGCAGAAGCTGGAAGCCGACCTGGCCGAGCTGGAGGCGGAGGGCGCCAAGTCCGACGTCCGCCGCAAGGTCAAGGAAGGCGGCGAGCGCGAGATGCGTCAGCTGCGTGACCGCGCCGGTCGCGAGCTGGACCGTCTCGAGGAGGTCTGGACGACCTTCACGAAGCTCGACGTCCGTCAGCTGATCGCCGACGAGCTGCTCTACCGCGAGCTCGTCGACCGCTACGGCGAGTACTTCACCGGCGGCATGGGCGCGGAGGCCATCCAGAAGCTGGCCACCGAGTTCGACGTCGCGGCCGAAGCCGACAACCTGCGCGACACCATCCGCAACGGCAAGGGGCAGAAGAAGCTCCGCGCGCTGAAGCGGCTCAAGGTCGTCGCGGCCTTCCAGGCCACCGGCAACGACCCGCGCGGCATGGTGCTCGACGCCGTCCCGGTGATCCCGCCGGACCTGCGCCCGATGGTCCAGCTCGACGGTGGCCGGTTCGCCACCTCCGACCTGAACGACCTCTACCGCCGGGTCATCAACCGCAACAACCGGTTGAAGCGGCTGATCGACCTCGGCGCGCCCGAGATCATCGTCAACAACGAGAAGCGGATGCTGCAGGAGGCCGTCGACGCGCTGTTCGACAACGGCCGCCGCGGCCGCCCGGTCACCGGTCCCGGTAACCGCCCGCTGAAGTCGCTGTCCGATCTGCTCAAGGGCAAGCAGGGCCGGTTCCGCCAGAACCTGCTCGGCAAGCGTGTCGACTACTCCGGCCGTTCGGTCATCATCGTCGGCCCGCAGCTGAAGCTGCACCAGTGCGGTCTGCCGAAGGACATGGCGCTCGAGCTGTTCAAGCCGTTCGTCATGAAGCGGCTGGTCGACCTGAACCACGCGCAGAACATCAAGTCCGCCAAGCGGATGGTGGAGCGCTCGCGCCCGCAGGTGTGGGACGTGCTCGAAGAGGTCATCACCGGTCACCCGGTGATGCTGAACCGTGCGCCGACCCTGCACCGCCTCGGTATCCAGGCCTTCGAGCCGCAGCTGGTCGAAGGCAAGGCCATCCAGCTGCACCCGCTGGTCTGTGAGGCGTTCAACGCGGACTTCGACGGTGACCAGATGGCCGTGCACCTCCCGCTGTCCGCGGAGGCGCAGGCCGAGGCCCGCATCCTGATGCTGTCGGCGAACAACATCCTTTCGCCGGCGTCGGGCCGCCCGCTCGCCATGCCGCGTCTGGACATGGTGACGGGTCTGTTCCACCTGACCCGTCTGACCGAGAAGGCCGAGGGGGCGGGCAACGCCTACTCCTCGCCTGCCGAAGCCATCATGGCGTACGACCTCAAGGCGCTGAGCCTGCACGCTCCGGTCAAGATCCGCATCACCGATCGTCAGCCCGCCAAGGCCGACGAGGCGAGGCTCGCGGAAAAGGGCTGGGAGCCGGGCAAGGCTTGGCTGGCCGAGACCACCCTTGGCCGCGTGCTGTTCAACGAGCTGCTGCCGGCGGACTACCCGTTCATCAACGAGCCGATGCCGAAGAAGCGTCAGGCCCTGATCGTGAACGACCTCGCCGAGCGGTACTCGATGACGCAGGTCGCGCAGACCCTGGACCGCCTGAAGGACGCCGGTTTCTACTGGGCGACCCGTTCGGGTGTCACGGTCGCGATCTCCGACGTGCTGGTCCCGACGGGCAAGAAAGCCATTCTGGACGAGTACGAAGGCAAGGCCGACCAGGTCGAGAAGCGGTACCAGCGTGGCCAGCTGTCGCACACCGAGCGCAACAACGAGCTCGTCAAGGTGTGGACGCAAGCCACCGAAGAGGTCCACAAGATCATGGAAACGGCGCTGCCGGACGACAACCCGATCGCGATGATCGTGAAGTCGGGCGCGGCGGGCAACATGACGCAGGTCCGGTCACTGGCCGGTATGCGTGGCCTGGTGTCGAACCCGAAGGGTGAGTACATCCCGCGTCCGATCAAGGCCAACTTCCGTGAAGGCCTGTCGGTGGCGGAGTACTTCATCGCGACGCACGGTGCCCGTAAGGGTCTGGCGGACACGGCGCTCCGTACCGCCGACTCGGGTTACCTGACCCGTCGTCTGGTGGACGTTTCGCAGGACGTCATCGTCCGTGAGACCGACTGTGGCACCACCCGCGGTATCAACATGCCGATCGGGCAGGTCCAGCCGGACGGCACGGTCCTGCGTGATCAGCACATCGAGACCAGCGTGTACGCCCGGAACATCGCGGTGGACGCGGTAGACCCGAAGGGCAACGTCGTGCTGAACGCTGGCGACGACATCGGCGACCCGGCCCTGGACAAGCTCGTGTCGAGCGGGATCGCCAAGGTCAAGGTGCGTTCGGTCCTGACCTGCGAGTCGGCCGTCGGTATCTGTGCCACCTGCTACGGCCGGTCCATGGCGACCGGTCAGCTCGTCGACGTCGGCGAGGCCGTGGGTATCGTCGCGGCCCAGTCGATCGGTGAGCCGGGTACGCAGCTGACGATGCGTACGTTCCACCAGGGTGGTGTCGCCGGTGACGACATCACGACCGGTCTGCCCCGTGTCCAGGAGCTGTTCGAGGCCCGGGTCCCGAAGGGCAAGGCGCCGATCGCCGACGTCGATGGCCGCGTGCGCATCGAGGAAAGCGAGCGGTTCTGGAAGATCACGCTGATCCCGGACGACGGCAGCGAAGAGATCGTCTTCGACAAGCTGTCCAAGCGTCAGCGGCTCGCGAACACCCCGAACGGCCCGCTGGGCGACGGTGACCGCGTCAACGTCGGTCAGCAGCTGCTCGAAGGCACGCCGGACCCGCACGAGGTCCTGCGGGTCATGGGGCCGCGCGAGGCGCAGATGCACCTGGTGGACGAGGTCCAGAAGGTGTACCGGGCGCAGGGTGTGTCGATCCACGACAAGCACATCGAGGTCATCGTGCGGCAGATGCTGCGCCGCGTGACGATCATCGACTCCGGTGCCACGGACTTCCTCCCGGGCGAACTGCCCGAGCGGACCAAGTTCGAGGCGAAGAACCGGGCGTCGGTCGCCGAAGGCGGCGAGCCCGCTTCGGGTCGCCCGGTGCTGATGGGGATCACGAAGGCCTCGCTGACCACGGACTCGTGGCTGTCGGCGGCCTCGTTCCAGGAGACCACGCGTGTCCTGACCGACGCGGCCATCAACGGCCGTTCGGACAGGCTCGTGGGCCTCAAGGAGAACGTGATCATCGGTAAGCTGATCCCGGCCGGTACCGGGATCAACAAGTACCGCAACATCCAGGTGCAGCCGACCGAGGAGGCGCGGGTCGCCGCTTACGCGATCCCGTCCTACGACGACGGCTACTACACCCCGGATGTCTTCGGCTCCACGCCGGGGGCGGCGGTTCCGCTGGACGACTACGACTTCGGCCGCGACTTCCGCTGATCCACTCTGCTCCACCGAAGCGCCCCTGGCTCCCGGCCAGGGGCGCTTCACTTTCCCCACCCTCTGCTCCGCCCCCGCTCCGCTCACCCGCCGACCTGCGTTTAGCGGGCAAATCGCGATCCGACGCCGCCAGCTCCACGCCCGGCCGACCCGCGTTTAGCGGGCTAATCGCGATCCGGCCGGGGTAGCGACGATCGGTGCGGTATCCGCCTGGATGCGCGACGGTTGGCGGGCGATCTCGGAGGTGTCGACCGAAAAGATGGTCGATATGGATCCCCTTGTGACAGACGAGAAACCAGCCACGGAGACTCTGCTCGATCCCGCAGAGCTGCGGTCTGCATTGGACGGTGTCCACCACGCGGGAGTACCGGGTGTGTTCGCCGAGGTGCGTCAGGGCGAGCAGGTCTGGCATGGCGCTTCCGGAGTCGCTGACCTCGACACCGGCAACCCCGTCCATCCCGGCATGCGGCAGCGCGTCGGCAGCATCACCAAGACGTTCGTCTCCGCCGCGGTTCTGCTGCAGGTCGAGAAGGGACACGTACGGCTCGACGCGCCGATCGGCGACTACCTGCCACGGCTGGTCCCAGGGGAGCGCGGCCGGAAGATCACGGTCCGGATGCTGCTCAACCACACCAGCGGCCTCGCCGAGTACCTCCCGTACGCCTTTCCGTCGCTCAAGGAACTCGCTCCCGAGAGCCTCGACGACAACCGCTTTCGGCAGTTCCGACCCGTCGAGCTGATCGCCTTGGGCGTCGATGCTCCCTCCACCGGCGAGCCGGGAAGCACTCCTGGCGTGTACTCGAACACGAACTACCTGCTCCTGGGTGAACTCCTGCAGCATCTGAGCGGCACCACGGCCGAGGAACACATCGCCGGCTCCGTCATCGAGCCCGCTGGTCTCACGCAGACTGGATTTCCCGGTGAGCCGCAGATCGAGGAGCCGCACTCGCGGATGTACGAGGCGCTGTTCGGCCGGATCGACCCGCCGCGCGACTACAGCGTCTACAACATGTCCTGGGTGATGCCCGGTGCCGGACTGATCTCGACCGTCGAGGACCTCAACCGCTTCTACGGCAAGTTGCTCGGCGGCGAGATCGTCACACCATCGTCGCTGGAGCAGATGCGGCGCACTGTCCCCGTCATCGCCCAGGACGGTCGGACGCTCGACTACGGCCTCGGTCTGTACAAGACCGAGACTGCCGACGGTGGCACATTCTGGGGTCACGACGGCACTGTCTGGGGAGCGTTGACGATGTCCTGGACCCGCGACGACGGCGGCCGTCAGTTCTCCGCCGCGATGAACCTCGCGAGGTGGACCAAGCCGGGCTCCGAGCCGCACCCCATCGACGACGCCCTGGCGACCTTCAAACGGCAAGCCATGTGACCCCCGACCGGAGCGCGTTTAGCCCGCTAAACGCGCTCCGGGGCGGGAGGCGCGACTCGCGTTTAGCGGGCAAAGTGCGATCTGGCTCGCCGGGGGACAGGCGCTCCCGGGTCGCGTTTAGCGGGCTAATCGCGACCCGGCGGCAGGGCGGGCCGACCTGCGTTTAGCCCCCTAATCGCGGTCTGGACGCGGGGGCGCGTGAAGTGCCCAGAGCGCGTTTAGCCCGCTAAACGCGCTCCGGTCGGGGGGAGGCGGGCAGGTCAGGGGCAGGTCAGGGAGCGCCGGGTGACGGGGAAGTCGAAGTAGGTGTCCGGGAACGGCTCCCCGTTGAACGTGTAGTGCCACCACTCCTCGGCGAGGTTCCGGAACCCCGCGGCCGCGAGCGTGCTCTTCAGCAGCTGCCGGTTCGCCCGCGCCTCGCCGGTGATCCGCGGGTCATCGGTGTGCGAAAGCGTGTCGAAGCAGTCGTACCCGGTCCCCATATCGACCATGTTGTCCGGGAACCGGCCCGGCGCGAAGCACGGCGTCAGGGGTTCGCCCGGCCGATAAGGCCGTTGCGGTCGCGGCGGCAGCTTCACGATCGTCAGGTCCACCGTGCTGCCGCGGCTGTGCCCCGACTTCTCCGCGATGTACCCATCGGCGAACAGTCGTTCCTTCGCCACATTCGGATAGAACTCCGCCTTCATCTTCTCGTCGGTGAGGTCCTTGGCCCATCGGACGAAGTGGTCGACGGCGTGCTGCGGCCGGTAGCAGTCGTACACCTTGAGGGTGTAGCCCTGCCGCAGCAGTCGCCGTTGGGCCGTGCGCAATCCCTCCGCGGCCTGGCGGGTCAGGAGACACAGCGGCTGGACGTATTCGTCGATCCGGCTGCCGACGAAGTTGTGCTGCCCGCGGTATCGGATCTCGTGCAGGATCGTCGGCGCCACGTCGGAGAGCGCGACGAACTCCGACGGCGCCTTCGGTTCGGAAGCCTGCGCGGGTACGGGAAAAGCGGTGAGTACGGCGAGAGCGGCAACGGCCAGCGCTCTTCTGAACGTCTTCGGCATGTGCCTGTCTTACCGCCTCCGGGTCACTCGCGGACCAGCCAATCGTGCGGTGCTCCGGGCGAGTTCCCGAGAATCGGTAACGAATTCATAACGGCGGAGTGTTCGGCGGACGCAGGTTACTGGGCCGTTGTGACCTGCAGTAGTGCCGCCAAGTGGCTTAATTCCCAATATTCGGAAAATCGCCACCCAATCGGTCTAGTGGCCGATCCGCATGGTGGGAAATTCACTCCGTCGTGGTGTCTCCCATTCTTTGATCACGAGATTGACACCCGGGCGGGTTCACACGAGTATTTCGCCCATGCAATCCCCAGTCGCCTTGGTGTGGCGCCGGCACGTTGACTTGCGGCAGCAAGCAAGCGCGCTGTGTATGGATTCCTGACCTATTCAGGCTCGTCGCGCCGTCGCTGAATTCGCGTATCCGAAACGGATATGCCCATTCCTCGTGCGCTGACGCTTTCCGCTGTGCCGCAACGGTTCCTTGCTCGAACCGGCGGCTGTTTGCTTTCCCCTGATCCGCGCCGGTGACGCCTGCGTGAAATGAGGGGAGGGGTGTGCCAATTGTCTGGCGCTTCGGTAGCGAAAACAGGGAGAAAGAATGCTATCCAACTCGCCTAAGCGGCGAAAAGAGTGGCGAAAAGTGGTGATAGGCGCCATGGCGGCGGCGCTCGCCGTGGGCATGGTGACCTATACCGGGTCCGCCACGAGTGCCTACGCCGACGTCCAGGTCGTCAAGGACGCGAAGAAGGCGGCCGACGGCAAGGAGTACTGGGTCCAGAACCACCTCGTGTCCAAGGACGTCGCGGCGTCCCGGAGTGCCGACGGCAAGCGCAAGAAGTGGCTGCTGGTCTGGGCCGGTGACGAGAACATCGCCGACACCCTTGTCAAGGACATCAAGAATCTGCCCGGCTCGCTCGGCGGCGGCCTCAACAAGATCAAGAACGCGTTGCCAGGTCCGGACTTCCTCGCCGTGATCGACGCGACGCAGGGCTCACCGACCTACGGCAAGGTGGTCAACACCGCCACCGTCGGCCCGCTCGTCGAGAACGAGCCGCACCACATGCAATACGTGTGGCACAAGGGAGACACGATCTACGCCGGCGCGTTGTTCGCCGCCGCGACGTACGCCTTCGACGTCTCCGCGTTGCCGCAACTGAAGCTCAAGGGCGTCAGCCTCCCGACCCAGACCCTCGGCGGTTCCGTGCCGGACGCGTACTGGGTGCTCAAGGACGGCACCGCGTACGGCACGTACATGGGCGGTCCGGTCGTTCCCGGCCCGCACACCTACGCCAACGGTTCCACCGTGGTGGGCAACGGTTTCGCCGGCAGCCCCGGCGAGGTCGTCCGCTTCGACCAGAACGCGCGGGTGCTTTCCGAGTCCCCGGCGGCCACACCGCAGGGCGACAACAAGAAGCTCTGCGACAACCTCCCGCAGCTGGACAAGCCGACGTGCGCCAACCCACACGGCATCCAGGCCCGCGAGGACCTCAACACGCTGGTCACCAGTGATTACGCCGAGCCGCGCAACATCATTCTCGACCCGGTGAAGCAGCCGTCGCCGTATCTGCGGCGCCCGACGGTCCGGACCTGGGACATCTCCGATCGCAACAAGCCGAAGCTGAAGGCGGTCTCGTACCTGCCGGACGGCCCCCGTGCCGACCCGGCGGACCCGCTGCACGCGGAAAGCCGCGCGGTCATGGAGACCACGGTGACCAACCAGCCCGGTCACAAGGGCGCGTTCGCCCAGACCATGCAGGGTGGCGCGGTGTTCTACACGCCGGACATCACCGCCAAGGAGCCGCACTGGATCCAGGTGTTCGACGACGGCGCCGCGAACAAGGCGATCCACCCGAACAACGATTCCAACGGTGGCGGGTCGAACGGTGGCTGGATCCAGACCAGCCCGGACGACAAATACCTCTACCGCGCGATCACCGGTCGCTCCAAGGGTGCGCTCGGCCCGGACGACCCCGGCACCACCGGTGGTGTGTACATCCTCGACATCCAGAAGCTGCTCGCCGCGGGCGACAAGGTCGAGAACATCCAGGGCCGGATCGACACGAAGGAGAAGTCGCAGCAAGGCGGGGGCGGCGACCTGCCGACCGTCGTCGGTGCCGCGGCGATCAACCCGGGCACACCGGGTGGCGGCCCGCACTGGGGCGCGTACGACAACTTCGTGCTCGGTGACGACGGCTTCTACCGCGAGACCGACAAGCCGCGGCACCTCGCGGTGTCGAACTACTTCGTCGCGCGGTCCGGTTTGGACGGTGACCACAAGGTCAACCTGCTGAACCTCGGTGAGGACGGGAAGCTCGGCGTCGACCAGAACTTCCGGGACGAATTCACCGGACAGGTCGGGATCAACTTCAACCGGAAGACCTGGCCGCATGGGTCCTTCGGCAACGCCAAACCGCACTCCGAACTGTTCGTCGTAGCGGACGCGGATCTCAAGTAACCCTGTTGGGCGCGGAAGGTCGTGGGTGGCGGGTCCGCCCGTCACCCACGATCCCGCCGACTGCTCGGAGAAGGTCCCCATGGATCACCACGTCATACCGGCGAGCTCGGGTTCGTCCGGAGCGGACCTCGCCCTGGTCCTGCTCCGGCTCGGACTCCTGCTGACCACCGCTTTCCTTGCCGGCAGCGGGATTCTGCGTCCGCTGGTCGGCGGCCTGCCCAAACGCCTGTACCTCACCCTCGGCGCACTCGGCGCGGTTTCCGCCGCGCTCGCCGCGGTTTCGGCCATCACGGTCGACGTCAACGTCCTCGCGTTGATCGTGCACATCCTGCTGGCACTGGCCATTCCGGTCCTCGTCAGGTGGCCGTCCGCTGGGCGCTGGGCCTCCCTCGCGCTCGCCGCGCTGGTGGTGCTCGAAACCTCGCTCGGGCGGTCCGGCGTCGAGTTCGCCATCGACACCGTTTACGTCGCGGCCGCCGCCCTGTGGTTCGGCGTCACGGTTCTTTCGGTCTGGTTGCCCGCCGTGCAGTGGCGCCAGACGAACTTCCGGCTCGGCCCGCTTTCCCTGACACTGGGCGGACTTCTCGTCGTCGCGGGTGCGGTTCACCTGTTCTCCTCTGGTCTCGGGTTCGACCGCAGGATCTACGAAACCTTCTTCGGCATCACGTTGCTGGTGATCGCCGTGCTGCCGGTTGTCGCCACTGTCGTCGCCGGATTCTTCTTGACGGGTACGGATTCCACCCGCTCCTACCGATTCGGTGCGGCCGCTGTCGCGGTCGGATTCGTTGCCTGGAGCGCCATCGCGGCCATTCCGAAGCCCGCCGAGCTGCCGACTCCCGGCGTGCCGCTACTGGCCGACGCCTCCGTCGGTGACCGGACGTTCCCGGTGCTGGTGAGTCCGCAGCGGCCCGGCAAGAACCTCGTCCACTTCCCGGCGAGCGCGGGCGACGAACTGTCCGCCGGAGTCGAAGGGGGGCTGATCGGCAAGGCCATCGTGCGCCCCGGCGCCGAAGGCAGCTGGGCCGAGGTCGACCTGCCGCGAGGACGCAGCGACCTGATCATCAGCCGCGGCGACCAGAAGACGACGATCGTCCTCGACGCCGGCGACGAGCAGGGGCCCGCCGTCGAGGACGTCGACGCGCCCGAGTGCGCTTCGGCGGCGCTGGGCGGCCTGATCGCCGATCGTCGCGAAGTCCTCACCTCTTGCCCTGCCGACGCGCTTTCCCGCGAGGACGGCGGGTCGCTCGTCAAGCTCGTCGAGTTCCTGGCCGGGCGCAAGCCTTCCGCGCTCACCCTCGTCGAGGACACGTCACCGCGCGGTGTGGCCGCCGCGAAGCTGGTCCGGGAGACGGCCGCCCGCTCCGGGCTTCCGGTGCGGGCCGAAGCCGGTCCGAACACCGCGCTGCTCGTCGTGTCCGGCTGGGCGGGCGGCTACACGGCGATGACCCGCGCGGCCGAGTCACAACGGCTCAAGCCGACCCATCAGTACGGCCTGTACCTGGCGCCCTGGCTGCTGAACGGCCCGATCGTGAACTCCGTCGCGAGCTCTTCGCTGCCACTGAGGTTCGACCCGCGCGAGCAGGTCGCCGTGAGTTTCGCGGTCGCCGCGGGCAACGCCTTCGGCGGCGAAAGCCCCACGCTCGGCGGGTTCCGGAACTGGCTCGGAGACCAGTGGACGTCGATCAACGGCGACGTCCAGATCTTCGCGGCGGCGCAGGTCAACGCGATGCCGATGTATCCGGGCGAACCGCACGCCGTCGGGATGATCGCCGACCGGAACTACGCGGGGCAATGGATCCCCGACGGCACGATCGTGCCGATCAGCTCGGTACTCCGCTAAGGATTCCGCTCGATTCCAGCAGCGGTAAGGAAAAGGGAGAAGAGATGAAGCGAATCGTGACCCGTGTGCTGCTGCCGCTCGCCGTGGCGGGCGCGCTGTCCGGACTGGCGGGCGGGGTCGCCTCGGCCGACCCGCTGCCGGGTCTGCCGACCGGTGGCGGCGCCCCCGCGCTGTGGCTGATCCCCGGCCTCGACCTCGGTGGCCTGCTCGGCCCGACCGTCCCGGTGCCCACCGAGGTCCTCGCCCCGATTTACGGGATCATCACGCCGATTTCGTAAGAACTGTTACCAGCAAAGGAGAATCCCTTGAAGAAGACCCTCAACCGCGCGATCACCGGTGCGGTGCTCGCCGGGCTCGTCGTGCTCGGTTCGGCCGCTCCCGCGCTCGCCGTTCAGGCTGCCCCGAACGATGTCGTGGTCGTCGACGAGCCCGACACGAGCGACCTCAACAACATCTGGACGTTCGCCCCGCTCGGTGTCCCGGCGCTGGGCCTCATCCAGTCCCTCAACGGCGTTCCCGGCAGGCTGCTGCCGTCCTGACTTCCACCGCGCGGCGCGGCTCCGGTCCGGGGCCGCGTCGCGTTTCGCTTCGCTTCGGTGAGGAGACCGATGGCCGACAGACAACTGATCGGGCGCATCGCGATCGCGGGGATCGTGGTGGCCGCGCTCGCGACCTGTGTGGTGCTGCTCAACGGCGGCGAGGAACCGCGAGCCGAGACCGTGGCCGTCGTCGGCGAGCCGACCGGCGCCGCGCCGTCGCGGGAGCCGGATCGCACGATCACCCGGACACTGAGCCAGGCGCGGCCGCAGCCGGTGTCGAACGACTGGCAGATCGCCTACGAGCTCGTCGGGACGGGGACCGCGACCGTGGTCTACGACTCGAACGGGCTGGGGCTGGTGCATCAGGAACTGCAGGTGACGCTGCCGTGGCGTAAGGAACTCACCTGGAAGAACACCGGCACCCCGCCGACCGTGCAGCTGATGGGGCAGGGCGAGGGCGCCGTCGAATGCCGGGTGGCCGTGGGTGGCGCCGTCGTCACCTCGGAGAAGTCCACCCCCGGCGAGGTCGCCACCTGCGCCGGCCGCCTTGCCCCCTCCTGACGTGCGTTTAGCCCCCTAATCGCGCTCTGGCGGCCAGGGTCCGCCCGGGTGCCCCAGAGCGCCTTTAGCGGGCTAATCGCGCTCCGGCGGCGGGGGTCTGCCCGGGTGCCCCAGAGCGCGATTAGGGGGCTAAACGCACGTCGGGGGCCCGAAAAATCGCTGGCCAGGGTCGCGAGGATGGGCACATGACCTGGAGCTTCGAACTCGTCGCCGTCGACCACCCGGACGCCGTCCGCATCCTGCGCGAGTACATGGTCGACGTCGCGACGCGCTATCACCAGCGCCACGTGCCCGACGAGGAGATCGACGGCTACCTCGAAGAGCAGCACAGCCGGGACCTGGTGCCGCCGACCGGAGCCTTCCTCCTCGCGCGACGCGACGGCGTGCTCGCCGGATGCGCCGGGGTGCGGGTCGCCATGCCCGGGACCACCGAACTCACCCGCGTCTTCCTCCGGCCGGAAGCGCGGGGCCAGGGCGGGTCCGCGCTGCTCGTAACCGCCGCCGAGGACGTCGCGCGCGACCTCGGGGCCACCGTCATGCGCCTCGACACCCGAAGCGACCTCGTCGAGGCGAGAGCTCTGTACGCGCGCCTCGGCTACGTCGAGATCGAGCCGTTCAGCGACGGCCCTTTCGCCCAGCACTGGTTCTCGAAGCCCCTGGTCCTGCCACTTTCAGAGCGCGTTTAGCCCGCTAAACGCAGGTCGGGGCGGCGCGGGCGCGGGAGGTAGGTCGCCTTCGCGAGGGCCAAGCCAACGAGGGCGGGGGCCAGGCCGATCAGCAGCAGGAAGACGCCGGTGTCGGTGCCTTCGATCAGCGGGTGCCACCAAAGTGGCCCGATCGACACGTCGACGACGTCACCCCGCTCCGGGAACGTGCCGAACGACATCCACCGCAGGTCGGTGACGCGGACCGTCTCCCCGGAAAGCTCATACGTGCCGTCCACCAGGTTGCCGTTGCCACAGCTGGTGCAGCTCGCCGTACCCGCCTCCGCCCGCTGGGTCGTGGTCACGGTGAGCCGCACTTCGGGGGCCAGCCCGGTTAACGCCGTCAGCGAGTTCACCGCTAGCGCCAGCCCCGGCAGCACCAGCGCGAGCGCGATCACCGAGCGGGCCACCAGGGAGAACATCGACAACGGCTGCCGGTCGGCGGCTTCGCGCCGCCGGTCGAGCGACCCGCCCTGCCCCGCACCGCCGGTGTCCGCCGCCTTCGCGACCGCATCGAACGCCTCATCACGCCAGTCCGCCGCCGCGGCCAGCAGCGCCAGCCGCCGCGCGCCGGTGAACATCCGCTGCTCGGTCAGCGCCCCCGCCTCGGTGACCCACAGCGAGCCGCCGTGCAGCGCGACCTCCCGGACCCGGAACCACACGTCGCGGGTCAGCAGATCGCGGACCGCGGGGGAGAGGAACGTGCGCGCGAACTCCGGATCGGACGTCGTGACCGTGAACCGGCGATCGAAGTCGGTCCCGGTCTCGAACCGCTGAAGCAGCGCGTCGGGCTTCGGCGCCCCGATCGTGTTCCGCGTGATGCGTGCGTCCTCGAACGGCGTGAACCGCTCCGGTTCGAACGCGCCGACATTCGGAGTGATGACCAGCGACGGCACCACGGGGGTCCGCAGCTGCACCAGGGAGTACGTCCCATCGATCAGGTCAGCTGTCCTGACCGGTTCGCCGAGGCCGCCCGGCGGCGTGAGCGAGTACTCGGCACCGAGCAGCCGGTGCCCGTTGTGGTCGAGCTCGACCAGCGCCGCCACGGAGTCCTCCTCCGAGTGGCTGACGGCGATGCCATGCCGAGGGAGGACACCGAAGCTCGCCGTCCCGGATCCGCCGAGCCGCTTGATCCACGTCGTCTGCCGATACCCCCGCCAGGCCACCAGGGCCACGATCACCAGCGGGACGGCGAACCAGAGCCACTGAGCCACGCCGGTCCCCGCCGAAAGCCAGTACAGCGACGTCTCCGAGAACGCGACACCCGCCACCGAGTAGCAGACGGCGGCCGCTTTCGGACGCCGTCCGTCGAACCGGTTACCCAGGAACAGCAGCCCGGCTCCGACGGCGTAACCGGCGGCGATGAGCCACGGCCCGCCCAGCTGAGGGTCCATCGGGCGACCCTACTGGTCCATGTCGAGGTTCTCGCGGGTCTCTTCTTCGGTGTGGTGCCCGCCGGTGCGGCCGTACTCCTGCCCGGCGATGGTGGTCCTCGAGTTGTCGATGGTCTTGTTCACGAAGTCGAAGCCCGCCTTGCCCGCGTACGCCGAACCCTTCGAGATGTCGGCGGGGTTGACCCCGACCACCTGCTTGATCGCCTGGTTCGGCACACCCTTGAGGACGTCCTTCGCGGCATCGCCGAACGTGCCCAGCTGGGTCCCGGAGCCCTTGGCGACCGCGCCGACGATCGACTTCTCCTGACCGGGGGTCATCCCGATCTTGCCTGCCTTCGTCAGCTTCGAACCCTGTTTGACCAGGTCGTCGGTCCACTTGAGCAGGAAGCCCATGAACTTGTCGAGCAGCTTCCCGAGCTTGCCGAGGTGTTTGGTGATCTTGCCCATCGCGCTCGCGGCCTTGGCGATGGTCGCGGTCATCGCGGCGGCCACCGAGGAGCCGAGGCTGACGATGGACGCGGCCAGTGCCGGCAGCCAGATGTAGATCGCCCAGGTGACCAGCTCGGAGATGATCGATTTGACGACCTCTTCGATGACGGTCATCACCATCGACCACATCTGCAGTGTCTCGGCCACCGTCCCGGCGCTGCTGCCGATGCCCTTGATACCGACGGCGAAGTCGCCGAGCGCGTTGCGAGCGGCGTCGCCTGCCTCGCCAACCCAGTCCTTCAGCGAATCGTCACCGGTTTTGACGAAGTCGTCGGCCAGTGTGACGAAGCCCTTGGCGATGTTGCCGAAGTTGCCGGCCGCGGTCTTGAGCGCCGGGCCGTCACCGGTGACGAAATGCAGTGCGTCCTGCAGTGGCTGGATCAGCTCGATCAGGATGTTGAGGCCGTTGCTGACCAGCCAGCCCACCGGGTCGAGCACGAAGCTCGCGAGGTCCGCTCCCGCACCAGCGATGAAGCCCGCGCCGTCCTGCACCAGCTGCCCGCCCGCGGCCGCGAGGTCACCGGGACCCTGCGCGGTACTGAACTTGTCGTAGGCGTTGGCAATCGTGGTGACGCCTTTGCCCGCGACAGGCACTTTCTTCGCCGCGTCGAGCGCGTTCTTGCCGAAGCTGTCGTCGCCGGTGATCTTGACGCCGTCGGCGACGCTCGCCTTCTCGTCGGTCATGCCGTCCCCCAGCTCACTTCGGTCCGTCGATCTTGGCTTCGTACTTCCCCAGGGTGATCGTCGCGTCGTTCTCGAAGCCGTCGTAGATCGACGCCGCCTGGTTGAGCTTGCCGGAGAAGGCGTCGACCCCGGTCTTCATCAGCTCGAGCAGCTCACGCAGGTCGGCGAGCTTGCCGGTGTAGGTCTGCTTCACCGCGAGCCCGATCAGGCCCCACGACTTGTCCGTGACGTCGGCCTGGTCGACAAGGCCGCCGAATTTGCCGGCCTCGTCCTTGTAGTAGCCGAGGTTGTTCGCGTAGCCGGTCAAGGCCTGCGTCTTGACTTCGTGTCCTCCGGGGCCGCCCATCAGCGTTCCTCCTGGTCGTCGAACAGGTTCTTGAGGAACTGGTCACCGGCCGAATTCCCACCGGCCGCCGCCGGGCCGGGAGCCGGTTCGTCCGAGCGCCGGAGCACCGAGTCCTCGCTGAAGTCGTCTTCGTCACGAAGGCGGTTCGCGGGGCGGCCGGTGTCCTGTGGTGGCTCCTCCGACATCTGAGACCGCAGATCGTCCGCCGTGGTTCCCAGTGCTTCGGCTTGGGCTTCGAGAACCTGCTCTTCGACGTTCAGATGGAACGCGTCGCCGAATTGCGAGTCGACGATCCCGGCCTGCTTCCGGGCCGCGTCCGCGACCGCGGTGTGCAGTGTGGACAGTATGACGGCCGCGAGCTGTTGTGGTTGCTGCCTAAGGGCTTCCGGGGTGAGCTGGATGTCCTTCACCGATCCGCCGGGGCCCGCGACGACGGTGACCGAACGATCAGGGGACGCCGCCACCGATTCCAGTCCGGCCAATTCCTCCTGCATCTCGCCGACCTTCGCGAACTGCGTTTCGGCCTTTTTGATCTTGGACTGGAACTTCTCGAATTCCGCGACCAGTTGTTCGAACTCGGCCGACATGGAGCCTCCCCGTGCGGTTTCGTGCGGCCATCGCTGTGACCGGCGTCATCGTGACCCATTGGGCCGTTTGACGCATCGGGGTGCTTCCCGGATCCATCCGGCTCACCCGTCAGGGGAATAGGTAGCGTGGTCCGCCGAGTAGGGGAGACAGCGCAGAACAGCGCAAACAGTGAGGGGAGGCGTCGTGGACGCCGAGCAGCAGGAAAGCATCGAGGAACCCAGGCGGGGGAGTCACGCGGCGCCGGAGGGCGCACCCGTGCATCCGCTGATCAATCTCGGCCGGGACCCGAACCCCGGCCGGGCGGACCACGCCAAGCCCGACGGGGAATGAAGGCTGGGCGCGGCGCCTTCGTTGAGGACGCCGACCAGGAATGAAACGGCCCGAAACGCCGTTCCATCAGGGTGGCCGCGGCGTAACGCGCGGCACGATATAGTTATCGACCCCCCGATTTGGTCGGCCCCGAAGTGGGCGGGTATCTTTGGAGACCGTGCCCGGCAGGCGTCGGGCCGTCCCGTGTGCCGTGCGGCATGAACGGGGTGCTCAGGCATCCGGTTCCAAGGCTGCGCCACACGGGGTCCGACGGAAAATCCCTACGGGAAGTTACCGGTCGAGAGACCGTGACGCGGGCCGACACGCCCGACCGCGGGGGCCGGAGAAAGCACGAAGTAAGCAAGATCGCGAACAGAAAGCTGGTCCATTGCCCACGATCCAGCAGCTGGTCCGAAAGGGCCGCCAGGACAAGGCTGCCAAGCAGAAGACCGCGGCCCTCAAGGGGAGCCCGCAGCGGCGTGGCGTGTGCACTCGCGTGTACACCACGACCCCCAAGAAGCCGAACTCGGCGCTGCGCAAGGTCGCGCGTGTGAAGCTGACCAGCGGCATCGAGGTCACCGCCTACATCCCCGGTGAGGGCCACAACCTGCAGGAGCACTCGATGGTGCTCGTGCGCGGTGGTCGAGTGAAGGACCTGCCGGGTGTTCGCTACAAGATCATCCGCGGGTCGCTCGACACCCAGGGTGTGAAGAACCGTAAGCAGGCGCGCAGCCGTTACGGTGCCAAGAAGGAGAAGAGCTAATGCCCCGCAAGGGTCCGGCCCCTAAGCGGCCGTTGATCTCCGACCCCGTCTACGCCTCGCCGCTGGTCACCCAGCTGGTGAACAAGGTGCTGAAGGACGGCAAGCGCTCCCTGGCCGAGCGCATCGTTTACGGCGCACTCGAAGGTGCTCGCGAGAAGACCGGCACTGACCCGGTCGTCACGCTGAAGCGCGCCCTGGACAACGTGAAGCCGACCATCGAGGTGAAGAGCCGCCGGGTCGGTGGTGCCACGTACCAGGTGCCGATCGAGGTCAAGCCGGGTCGCTCCACCACCCTCGCCCTGCGTTGGCTGGTCTCCTTCTCCGCGGCCCGCCGCGAGAAGACCATGATCGAGCGCCTGCAGAACGAGCTGCTCGACGCGAGCAACGGCCTTGGCGCCAGCGTCAAGCGTCGCGAAGACACGCACAAGATGGCCGAGTCCAACAAGGCCTTCGCGCACTACCGCTGGTGATGACCGCCCGGCTGCCGATCAACGCCTTGCCGGGCCCCATTCTTGAGACAGGGGAACACTCTCGTGGCACGTGAAGTGCTGACCGACCTGAACCAGGTCCGCAACATCGGCATCATGGCCCACATCGACGCCGGTAAGACCACCACCACCGAGCGGATCCTGTTCTACACCGGGGTCAACTACAAGATCGGCGAGGTGCACGACGGCGCCGCGACGATGGACTGGATGGAGGAGGAGCAGAAGCGGGGTATCACCATCACCTCGGCTGCCACCACCACCTTCTGGGCCGACCACCAGATCAACATCATCGACACCCCGGGCCACGTCGACTTCACCGTCGAGGTGGAGCGTTCGCTTCGCGTGCTCGATGGTGCCGTCGCCGTCTTCGACGGCAAGGAAGGTGTCGAGCCGCAGTCCGAGCAGGTCTGGCGTCAGGCGGACAAGTACGAGGTTCCTCGTATCTGCTTCGTCAACAAGATGGACAAGCTCGGCGCGGACTTCTACTTCACCGTCCGCACCATCGAGGAGCGCCTCGGCGCCCGCCCGCTGGTCATCCAGCTGCCGATCGGCGCCGAGAACGAGTTCGAAGGCGTCATCGACCTGGTCCGCATGAAGGCGCTGACCTGGCGCGGCGAGGTCCAGAAGGGCGAGGACTACGCCGTCGAGGAGATCCCGGCCGAGCTCGCCGACAAGGCGGCCGAGTACCGGGAGAAGCTGGTCGAGGCCATCGCCGAGACCGACGACTCCCTGATGGAGAAGTTCCTCGAGGGTGAGGAGCCGACGGAGGCCGAGCTGAAGGCCGGTATCCGCAAGCTCACCGTGAACCGCGAGGCGTACCCGGTGCTCACCGGTTCCGCCTTCAAGAACAAGGGCGTCCAGCCCATGCTCGACGCGGTCATCGACTACCTTCCGTCGCCGCTGGACGTCCCCGCCGTCGAGGGCACGCTGCCCGACGGTGAGACGGTCGTGTCGCGCAAGCCGTCGACCGAAGAGCCGTTCTCCGCACTGGCGTTCAAGATCGCCGCGCACCCGTTCTTCGGCAAGCTGACCTACATCCGGGTGTACTCGGGCAAGGTCTCCGCCGGCGCGCAGCTGATCAACGCCACCAAGGAGCGCAAGGAGCGCATCGGGAAGCTCTTCCAGATGCACTCCAACAAGGAGAACCCGGTCGATGAGGCCCAGGCGGGCCACATCTACGCGGTCATCGGCCTGAAGGACACCACCACCGGTGACACCCTCGCCGACCCGCAGAACCCGGTCGTCCTCGAGTCGATGACGTTCCCGGCGCCGGTCATCCGCGTCGCGATCGAGCCGAAGACGAAGGCCGACCAGGAGAAGCTCTCCCTGGCGATCCAGAAGCTGGCCGAAGAGGACCCGACGTTCCAGGTCAACCTGGACGAGGACACCGGCCAGACGATCATCGCGGGTATGGGTGAGCTGCACCTCGAGGTGCTGGTCAACCGGATGAAGTCCGACTACAAGGTCGAGGCGAACATCGGTAAGCCGCAGGTCGCCTACCGCGAGACGGTGCGCAAGACGGTCGAGAAGCTCGACTACGTGCACAAGAAGCAGACCGGTGGTTCCGGTCAGTTCGCGAAGGTCATCGTCAAGCTCGAGCCCCTCGAGTCCACCGACGGTGCACTCTACGAGTTCTCCAACAAGGTCACCGGTGGCCGCGTGCCGCGGGAGTACATCCCGTCGGTCGACGCGGGCGCGCAGGACGCCATGCAGTACGGCGTGCTGGCCGGTTACCCGCTCGTCGGGTTGAAGTTCACCTTGCTGGACGGTGCGTACCACGAGGTCGACTCTTCGGAAATGGCCTTCAAGATCGCCGGCTCCATGGCGATGAAGGAAGCCGCGAAGAAGGCGGGCCCGGTCATTCTCGAGCCGTTGATGGCCGTCGAGGTCACCACGCCCGAGGACTACATGGGCGATGTGATCGGTGACCTCAACTCCCGCCGTGGCCAGATCCAGGCCATGGAGGAGCGTGCCGGAACCCGTGTCGTCAAGGCACTGGTCCCGCTGTCGGAGATGTTCGGCTACGTCGGTGACCTGCGGTCGCGTACCCAGGGGCGTGCCAACTACTCGATGGTGTTCGACTCCTACGCCGAGGTTCCCGCGAACGTCGCGAAGGAAATCATCGCGAAGGCGACAGGGGAGTAGTTCCCTCTCGCTCGCGGGCATAAGGAAAACTCCTGAACGTCCGCACCACCCACCGAGAAACGAATCTCCGTCTGACGACAGCCACGTCGGCCGGTGAGTAAGCAAAACAGTCCAGGAGGACATTCCAGTGGCGAAGGCGAAATTCGAGCGGACCAAGCCGCACGTCAACATCGGGACCATTGGTCACGTCGACCACGGTAAGACCACTCTGACCGCGGCGATCACCAAGGTTCTGCACGACAAGTACCCCGAGCTGAACACCGCTTCGGCGTTCGACCAGATCGACAACGCGCCGGAAGAGAAGCAGCGCGGTATCACGATCAACATCTCGCACGTCGAGTACCAGACCGAGAAGCGTCACTACGCCCACGTGGACGCCCCCGGTCACGCGGACTACATCAAGAACATGATCACCGGTGCCGCGCAGATGGACGGCGCGATCCTCGTGGTCGCGGCGACCGACGGCCCGATGCCGCAGACCCGTGAGCACGTGCTGCTCGCGAAGCAGGTCGGCGTGCCCTACATCGTCGTCGCGCTGAACAAGGCCGACATGGTGGACGACGAGGAGATCCTGGAGCTCGTCGAGCTCGAGGTCCGCGAGCTGCTGTCCTCCCAGGACTTCCCGGGTGACGACGCTCCGGTCGTCAAGGTCTCCGGTCTCAAGGCCCTCGAGGGTGACGAGGCGTGGGGCAAGTCCGTGCTCGAACTGATGGAAGCCGTCGACGAGAACGTTCCGGACCCGGTCCGTGAACTCGACAAGCCCTTCCTGATGCCGATCGAAGACGTCTTCACGATCACCGGCCGTGGCACGGTCGTGACCGGCCGTATCGAGCGTGGCCGCGTCAACGTGAACGAAGAGGTCGAGATCGTCGGCATCAAGGAGAAGTCGACCAAGACCACCGTCACCGGTGTCGAGATGTTCCGCAAGCTGCTCGACCAGGGTGAAGCCGGCGACAACGTCGGTCTGCTGGTCCGTGGCATCAAGCGCGAGGACGTCGAGCGCGGCCAGGTCGTCGTGAAGCCGGGTACCACCACCCCGCACACGGAGTTCGAGGGCTCGGTCTACATCCTGTCGAAGGACGAGGGTGGCCGTCACACCCCGTTCTTCAACAACTACCGCCCGCAGTTCTACTTCCGCACGACGGACGTGACCGGCGTGGTGACCCTCAAGGAGGGCACCGAGATGGTCATGCCGGGCGACAACACGGACATCAGCGTCACGCTGATCCAGCCGATCGCCATGGACGAGGGCCTGCGGTTCGCCATCCGTGAGGGTGGCCGTACCGTCGGCGCCGGCCAGGTCACCAAGATCAACAAGTGATTTAGACGCCCCCTGTCCGGGCAATACACCCCCGGGTAGGGGGCGTCAAATCACGTGTGCGACACTATTCAGGTTGCTCGTCCTGGGGCGGCCGAATCTTGCAAGTCATTTGACAAGCAGGTTCCGGCCGCCCTGGTATGAGTGGCCACGGTCCGCCGAGCACTTCCTTCGGGTGAGGCTAGCGGGCACGGGCGTTTGAGACGGCGATTCGAGTAAGACAGCCGGCTCGATGCCTCCTCACGTTGAGGAAGACCAGGCAAGACGACGATCCCACGGGATCCGTCTGTGCGTCGGGCGCGACACGCCCGACCGCGTGGACCGGGGACAGGGCCGTTGAACTGGGAAAACCTCAGTCACGACCGAGGTTTGAAGAGACAAAGCGGCACGAGACGACAAGGAACGAGCAGCCACCATGGCGGGACAGAAGATCCGCATCCGGCTCAAGGCCTACGACCACGAGGCGATCGACACCTCGGCGCGCAAGATCGTCGAGACGGTCACGCGCACCGGCGCCCGTGTTGTCGGGCCGGTGCCGCTGCCCACCGAGAAGAACGTTTACTGCGTCATCCGCTCGCCGCACAAGTACAAGGACTCGCGCGAGCACTTCGAGATGCGCACGCACAAGCGTCTGATCGACATCCTCGACCCGACGCCGAAGACGGTCGACGCGCTCATGCGCATCGACCTGCCGGCGAGCGTCGACGTCAACATCCAGTAGCGGCTGGCGAGCGGCGGAGAGTAAGAAACTCATGTCTGACAGGCAAATGAAGGGCATCCTGGGCACCAAGCTCGGCATGACCCAGGTCTTCGACGAGAACAACCGGGTCGTCCCGGTGACCGTCGTCCAGGCCGGTCCGAACGTGGTCACCCAGGTTCGGACCCAGGAAACCGACGGCTACAAGGCCGTGCAGCTGGCTTTCGGCGCGGTCGACCCGCGCCGGGTGAACAAGCCGCGCACCGGCCACTTCGACAAGGCGAGCGTGACCCCGCGTCGCTTCCTTGCCGAGCTGCGTACCACCGACGCCGAGACCTACGAGGTCGGCCAGGAGATCACCGCCGAGGTGTTCGAGGCCGGTATCGAGGTCGACGTGACCGGTACCAGCAAGGGCAAGGGCTACGCCGGTGTCATGAAGCGTCACGGCTTCAAGGGCCAGGGCGCGAGCCACGGTGCCCAGGCCGTGCACCGCAAGCCCGGCTCGATCGGTGGCTGTGCCACCCCGGGCCGCGTCTTCAAGGGCCTGCGCATGGCGGGCCGGATGGGCAACGACCGGGTCACCACGCAGAACCTGACCGTGCACGCGGTGCGTGCCGAGGACGGCCTGCTGCTGATCAAGGGCGCCGTGCCCGGTCCCAAGGGCGGCCTGCTGTTCGTGCGCAGCGCCGCGAAGGGTGGTAACTGATCATGACCAGCGTCGAGCTGAAGACCCCGGCCGGTAAAGCCGACGGCACGGTCGAGCTCCCCTCGGAGATCTTCGACGTGCAGGCCAACGTGCCCCTCATGCACCAGGTCGTGGTGGGCCAGCTGGCCGCCGCTCGCCAGGGCACGCATGACACCAAGACCCGCGGTGAAGTCCGCGGTGGTGGCAAGAAGCCTTACCGCCAGAAGGGCACCGGCCGCGCCCGCCAGGGTTCGACCCGTGCGCCGCAGTTCGTCGGCGGTGGTGTCGTTCACGGCCCCACGCCGCGCGACTACACCCAGCGGACCCCGAAGAAGATGAAGGCCGCCGCCCTGCGTGGCGCCCTCTCCGACCGGGCCCGCGCCGGACAGCTGCACGTCGTCACCGAACTGGTGACCGGCGAGAAGCCGTCCACCAAGTTCGCCAAGGCCGCCATCGCCGCGGTGACCAAGGCCAAGCGCGTTCTCGTGGTGCTGCACCGCGACGACGAGCTGAGCTGGAACTCCGTGCGGAACCTTGCCGACGTCCACATCATCACGCCCGACCAGCTCAACACCTACGACGTGTTGGTCAACGACGACGTGGTGTTCACCAAGGCCGCTTACGACGTGTTCGTCGCCGGCCCCGTCCGGGGCAAGGGCGCGAAGGCTTCGGCCCGGTCGAGTGAGGTTGAAGGGAGTGACGAGCAGTGAGTGCGATCGCCATCCCCGATCCTCGCGACATCTTGCTCGCGCCGGTGATCTCCGAGAAGTCCTACGGGCTGCTCGAGGACCACAAGTACACGTTCATCGTCCGCCCGGACGCCAACAAGACCCAGATCAAGATCGCGGTCGAGCAGGTGTTCGGCGTCAAGGTGGTCAGTGTCAACACGGCCAACCGCCAGGGCAAGCGTAAGCGGACTCGCGCCGGCTTCGGCAAGCGCAAGGACACCAAGCGCGCCATCGTGACTCTTTCGGCTGAAAGCAAGCCGATCGAGATCTTCGGCGGACCCACCGCGTAAAGGACTGAGCTGACACATGGGCATCCGCAAGTACAAGCCGACGACCCCGGGTCGTCGTGGCTCCAGCGTCTCCGACTTCGCCGAGATCACTCGGTCCACCCCGGAGAAGTCGCTGCTGCGTCCGCTGAGCAAGACCGGCGGCCGTAACTCCAGCGGCAAGATCACCACTCGCCACAAGGGCGGTGGCCACAAGCGTGCGTACCGGCTGATCGACTTCCGCCGGAACGACAAGGACGGCGTCCCCGCCAAGGTCGCGCACATCGAGTACGACCCCAACCGGTCCGCTCGTATCGCGCTCCTGCACTACGCCGACGGCGAGAAGCGCTACATCATCGCCCCGGAGAAGCTCAAGCAGGGTGACACGGTTGAGAACGGCCCCCGCGCCGACATCAAGCCGGGTAACAACCTGCCGCTGCGCAACATCCCGGTCGGTACCGTGATCCACGCGATCGAGCTCCGCCCCGGTGGCGGCGCGAAGATGGCGCGGTCCGCCGGTGCCAAGGTGCAGCTGGTGGCGAAGGACGGGCCTTACGCCCAGCTTCGTCTCCCGTCGGGCGAGATCCGCAACGTCGACGTCCGCAACCGCGCCACCGTCGGTGAGGTCGGTAACTCCGACCACTCCAACATCAACTGGGGCAAGGCGGGCCGTAACCGCTGGCGCGGCAAGCGTCCCACCGTCCGTGGTGTCGTCATGAACCCGGTCGACCACCCGCACGGTGGTGGTGAGGGTAAGACCTCCGGTGGTCGTCACCCGGTGAACCCGAACGGAAAGCCCGAAGGCCGCACCCGCCGCCGCAAGGCCTCCGACGCCATGATCGTCCGCCGCCGCCGTACCGGCAAGAACAAGCGCTGAGCAGGGAGGTAGAAGCACATGCCACGTAGCCTTAAAAAGGGCCCCTTCGTGGACGACCACCTGCTCAAGAAGGTGGACGTTCTCAACGAGTCGGGCAAGAAGACCGTGATCAAGACCTGGTCGCGACGCTCCACGATCATCCCGGATTTCCTGGGTCACACGATCGCGGTGCACGACGGCCGCAAGCACGTCCCGGTGTTCGTCACCGAGGCGATGGTGGGTCACAAGTTGGGCGAATTCGCCCCGACTCGGACCTTCAAGGGCCACATCAAGGACGACCGCAAGTCGCGCCGCCGCTGAGCGGGCACGAGAGAACAAGGAAGATAGCGATGAACGCCCAGAACGACGTGGCCGAGGCTTTGCCGACGGCTTACGCGCGGGCTCGCTTCGTCCGGGACTCGCCTACCAAGGTGCGCCGGGTGATCGAGCTGATCAAGGGACGTAGCGCCGCCGACGCCTTGGCCGTGCTCCAGTTCGCCCCGCAGGCGGCAAGCGAGCCGGTCGCGAAGGTGCTCGCCAGCGCCGTGGCCAACGCCGAGAACAACCTCGATCTCGATCCGGACACCCTCTGGGTCAAGAACGCCTACGCCGACGAGGGCCCGACCCTCAAGCGCATCCGTCCGCGGGCCCAGGGCCGCGCGTACCGGATCCGCAAGCGGACCAGCCACATCACCGTCGAGGTGGAGTCGCGTCCGAAGGCCGAAGCCAAGAAGGCACAGGGCAAGAAGAAGGCAGGTGGCCGGTAGTGGGCCAGAAGATCAACCCGCACGGCTTCCGCCTGGGTATCACCACGGACTGGAAGTCGCGTTGGTACGCCGACAAGCAGTACGCGGAGTACGTGGCCGAGGACGTCAAGATCCGGAAGCTGCTGTCCACGGGCATGGAGCGCGCCGGGATCTCCAAGGTCGAGATCGAGCGCACCCGTGACCGGGTTCGCGTCGACATCCACACCGCCCGGCCGGGCATCGTCATCGGCCGTCGCGGCGCGGAAGCCGACCGGATCCGCGGCGCGCTGGAGAAGCTGACCGCCAAGCAGGTCCAGCTGAACATCCTCGAGGTCAAGAACCCCGAGGCCGACGCCCAGCTCGTCGCTCAGGGTGTCGCGGAGCAGCTGAGCAACCGGGTGGCGTTCCGCCGCGCGATGCGCAAGGCGATCCAGACCTCCATGCGTTCGCCGCAGGTCAAGGGCATCCGCGTGCAGTGCGGCGGTCGTCTCGGCGGTGCCGAGATGTCCCGTTCCGAGCACTACCGCGATGGCCGCGTCCCGCTGCACACGCTGCGTGCCGACATCGACTACGGCTTCTTCGAGGCCAAGACGACGTTCGGTCGCATCGGCGTGAAGGTGTGGATCTACAAGGGCGAGCTCGTGGGTGGTCTCAAGGCCAGGGAGGCGCGTGACGCCGCCGCGGCCGCCGAGCGTGCCCCGCGCCGTGACCGTGGTGACCGTCCCGCCCGCCCGCGCCGTTCCGGCGCGTCGGGCACGACGCCGACCTCGACCGAAGCCGGCCGGGCCGCCGCCGCCGCGAAGAGCGACGACGCTGCCCCTGCGGCCACCGAGGCCCCGGCTGCTGAGACTGCAGAAAAGACGGAGGGCTGACACGTGCTCATCCCGCGCAGGGTCAAGCACCGGAAGCAGCACTCCCCGAAGCGCCACGGTGCCGCCAAGGGCGGTACGAAGGTGAGCTTCGGCGAGTACGGCATCCAGGCGCTTGAGCACAGCTACGTGACCAACCGGCAGATCGAGTCCGCTCGTATCGCCATGACGCGTCACATCAAGCGTGGCGGCAAGGTGTGGACGACCATCTACCCCGACCGCCCGCTGACCAAGAAGCCGGCGGAAACCCGCATGGGTTCCGGTAAGGGTTCGCCCGAGTGGTGGATCGCCAACGTGAAGCCGGGCCGCGTGATGTTCGAGATCTCGTTCCCGAACGAGGAGACCGCCCGTGAGGCGCTCCGTCGCGCGATCCACAAGCTGCCCATGAAGTGCCGCATCGTGACCCGTGAAGGTGGTGAGTTCTGATGGCGAAGGCAGGTGCCGCTCTGGCATCGGAGCTGCGTGAGCTCACCGCGGAAGAGCTCGTCCTGCGTCTGAAGGAATACAAGGAGGAGCTTTTCAACCTCCGCTTCCAGATGGCGACCGGACAGCTCGACAACAACCGCCGTCTGCGCACCGTCCGTACGGACATCGCGCGGATCTACACGGTCATGCGCGAGCGTGAACTCGGCCTGTCCGTTTCCCCTGACGCCGAGAGTGAAGGTGCCGCATGAGCGAGCAGCCCACCGAGGCGGCCGGCCGCAACGACCGTAAGGTCCGTGAGGGCTATGTCGTCTCGGACAAGATGAACAAGACGATCGTGGTCGAGCTCGAAGACCGCAAGAAGCACCGTCGCTACTCCAAGGTTCTCCGCAGCACCACCAAGGTCAAGGTGCACGACGAGAACAACGAGGCAGGCAAGGGCGACCGGGTCACTCTTATGGAGACCCGCCCCCTGTCGGCGACCAAGCGCTGGCGCCTGGTGCAGATCGTGGAGAAGGCCAAGTAAGTAGGGCTCTTTTTGAGTCCCTTAGTTCCGCAAGGCTCGCGTTCGAACGCGAGAACCAGCGCGACATACAGGAGTTGACGTGATCCAGCAGGAGTCGCGGCTTCGGGTTGCCGACAACACGGGCGCGAAGGAAATCCTTTGCATCCGCGTTCTCGGTGGTTCGGGGCGGCGCTACGCGGGTATCGGCGACATCATCGTCGCCACCGTGAAGGACGCCATGCCGGCCGCCGGCGTGAAGAAGGGTGACGTCGTCAAGGCGGTCATCGTTCGCACGCGCAAGGAGCGCCGTCGTCCGGACGGTTCTTACATCCGCTTCGACGAGAACGCTGCTGTGCTCATCAAGAACGACAATGAGCCCCGTGGCACCCGCATCTTCGGCCCGGTGGGCCGCGAGCTGCGCGACCGAAAGTTCATGAAGATCATTTCGCTCGCGCCGGAGGTGTTGTAGAGCATGAAGGTGAAGAAGGGCGACACGGTCGTCGTCGTCGCCGGCAAGGACAAGGGTGCCAAGGGCAAGGTCATCCAGGCCTACCCCGAGCGCGAGCGCGTGCTGGTCGAAGGCGTGAACCGGATCAAGAAGCACACGCGGATCTCCCAGACCCAGCGCGGCGCGCAGTCCGGCGGCATCGTCACTCAGGAAGCGCCCATCCACGTCTCGAACGTGATGGTCGTCGACTCCGATGGCAAGCCGACCCGGGTGGGCTACCGCATCGGCGAGGACGGCAAGAAGGTCCGGGTCTCGCGCCGGAACGGTAAGGACATCTGATCATGACCACCGCAGAGAAGATCGCCCCGCGCCTCAAGGTGCGGTACCGCGAGGAGATCAAGGGACAGCTCCAGGAGGAGTTCTCCTTCGAGAACGTCCACCAGATCCCGGGCGTCGTCAAGGTCGTCGTGAACATGGGTGTCGGTGACGCCGCCCGTGACAGCAAGCTGATCGAAGGCGCCATCCGCGACCTGGCCGCGATCACCGGGCAGAAGCCCGAGGTTCGCAAGGCTCGCAAGTCCATCGCGCAGTTCAAGCTGCGTGAGGGCCAGCCGATCGGTGCGCGCGTCACGCTGCGCAACGACCGCATGTGGGAGTTCCTCGACCGGCTGCTGACCATCGCGCTGCCGCGTATCCGTGACTTCCGCGGGCTTTCGCCGAAGCAGTTCGACGGCAACGGCAACTACACGTTCGGTCTCAACGAGCAGTCGATGTTCCACGAGATCGACCCGGACGCCATCGACCGCCCGCGCGGTATGGACGTCACTGTCGTCACCACCGCCAACACCGACGACGAGGGCCGCGCGCTGCTTCGCAAGCTCGGCTTCCCGTTCAAGGAGAACTGAGTCGATGGCCAAGAAAGCACTGGTCCACAAGGCCGCGAAGACGCCGAAGTTCAAGGTTCGCGGTTACACGCGTTGCCAGCGGTGCGGTCGCCCGCACTCGGTGTTCCGCAAGTTCGGGCTCTGCCGGATCTGCCTTCGCGAGATGGCACACGCGGGCGAGCTGCCCGGCGTCCGCAAGTCCAGCTGGTAAGAGTCTCCTTTGCCAATTCGGCCGAAAGCAGGCGGATGCGGACCGCGAGCCCACCGGCTCACCGGCTCCCTTTCGCCGTGACCGCCGGTCGGATTGGCAAACAATCGGATACAGAACTCCCACTTCGCCACAGGCCCCGCAGCATTGAGTGCGGGGAACCAGGGCGAGAAAGGTTGACAGGTCACCATGACGATGACCGACCCCATCGCAGACTTCTTGACCCGTCTGCGTAACGCGAACTCGGCGTACCACGACGAGGTCGTGCTTCCCCACTCGAAGATCAAGGCGAACATCGCCGCGATCCTCAAGCGCGAGGGCTACATCGCGGGCTACCGCGACGAGCCGGGCGAGAAGCACAAGAACCTCATCGTGGAGCTGAAGTACGGCCCCAACCGTGAGCGCAGCATCGCCGGCCTTCGCCGCGTGTCCAAGCCCGGCCTGCGGGTCTACGCAAAATCGACCGAACTGCCGAACGTTCTCGGTGGCCTTGGCGTCGCGATCATCTCGACGTCCTCCGGCCTCCAGACCGATCGTCAGGCCAAGCGCAACAGCGTGGGCGGCGAAGTCCTCGCCTACGTCTGGTAAGGAAGGGGGCACAGACATGTCACGCATCGGAAAGCTGCCGGTCGCCGTCCCCTCCGGGGTCGAGGTGACCATCGATGGTCAGCTGATCAAGGTCAAGGGGCCCAAGGGCACCCTTGAGCACACCATCGCCGAGCCGATCACCGTGGAGCAGGCCGACGGCACGCTCCAGGTGAAGCGACCCGACGAGGAGCGCACCAGCCGTGCCCTGCACGGTCTCACCAGGACGCTGGTCAACAACCTCGTCGTCGGTGTGACCGAGGGCTACGAGAAGAAGCTTGAAATCCACGGCGTCGGTTACCGCGTGCAGGCCAAGGGTTCGGACCTCGAGTTCGCCCTCGGCTACAGCCACCCGGTCAAGATCGAAGCCCCGGAAGGCATCACCTTCAAGGTCGAGAACCCCACCCGGTTCTCGGTCTCGGGCATCGACAAGCAGAAGGTCGGCCAGATCGCCGCGGTCATCCGCAAGCTGCGCCGCCCGGACCCGTACAAGGGCAAGGGCCTGCGCTACGAGGGTGAGAAGATCCGCCGCAAGGTCGGAAAGACGGGTAAGTGATCATGAGCGACACGACTACGAAGCGCAAGCCGGTCGGCAAGGACATCTCGACCCGCCGCCGCGTCGCGAAGGCCCGTCGGCACTTCCGGCTCCGCAAGAAGATCAACGGCACGGACCAGCGTCCGCGCTTGGTCGTCAAGCGTTCGTCACGGCACATCGCCGTGCAGCTGATCGACGACCTGGTCGGCAAGACCCTGGCGTCGGCGTCCACCCTCGAGGCGGACGTTCGCGCGCTGGACGGCGACAAGAAGGCCAAGGCCGCCAAGGTCGGGGAGCTTCTCGCCGCTCGCGCCAAGAACGCCGGTGTCTCGACCGTGGTGTTCGACCGTGGTGGCAACGCCTACCACGGCCGCATCGCGGCACTCGCCGACGCTGCCCGTGAGGCGGGGTTGGAGTTCTGATGCACATGCTCGTGAATGGAAGGACAGCCTGATGCCGGGACGTACACGGCAATTCGGCGGCGGCCAGGGTGGACCCGGCGGGCAGGGCGGCAACGACCGCAATGACCGTCGCGACCGCCGGGACCGGCGCGACAGCGGCCGTGGCGGGGCCGGCCAGGAAAAAACCCCGCACCTCGAGAAGGTCGTGACGATCAACCGCGTCGCCAAGGTCGTCAAGGGTGGTCGTCGCTTCAGCTTCACCGCCCTCGTCGTCGTCGGTGACGGTGACGGTCAGGTCGGCGTCGGCTACGGCAAGGCCAAGGAAGTTCCCGCGGCCATCGCCAAGGGCGTCGAGGAAGCGAAGAAGAACTTCTTCCGCGTTCCCCGCGTCGGCGGCACCATTCCCCACCCGATCCAGGGTGAGGAAGCCGCCGGTGTCGTGCTGCTCCGTCCGGCCAGCGCCGGTACCGGCGTCATCGCCGGTGGCCCGGTCCGCGCGGTACTGGAGTGCGCGGGTGTCCACGACGTGCTGTCGAAGTCTCTCGGCTCCGACAACGCGATCAACATCGTGCACGCGACCGTGGCAGCCCTGAAGGGTCTGCAGCGTCCCGAAGAGGTCGCGGCCCGCCGCGGTCTCCCGCTCGAGGACGTCGCGCCTGCTCGGATGCTGCGTCAGCGCGCGGGTCAGGGGGTCTGACATGACTCAGCTCAAAGTGACCCAGATCAAGAGCAAGATCGGCACCAAGCACAACCACCGTGAATCGCTGCGTACCCTCGGGCTGCGCAAGATCCGGCAGTCTGTGGTGCGTGAAGACACCCCCCAGGTTCGCGGCCTCATTCACACGGTCCGCCACCTGGTGGAGGTCGAGGAGGTCAAGGCATGACTGCCATCAAGATCCACCACCTTCGTCCGGCTCCGGGCGCGAAGCGCGAGAAGATGCGCGTCGGCCGTGGTGAGGGCTCGAAGGGCAAGACCGCCGGTCGCGGTACCAAGGGCACCAAGGCCCGGAAGAACGTGCCCGCCGGTTTCGAGGGTGGGCAGATGCCCATCCACATGCGGCTCCCGAAGCTTCGCGGCTTCAAGAACCGCTTCCGTACCGAGTACCAGCCGGTGAACGTGGGCGACATCGCCCGCGTCTTCCCGGACGGTGGCAAGGTCGGCGCCGAGGAGCTCGTCGCGAACGGTCTCGTCCGCAAGGGCAAGCTCGTGAAGGTGCTCGGCAACGGTGACCTGAACGGCGTCAAGCTGGACATCACCGCCGATGCTTTCTCCGGCTCCGCCAAGGAGAAGCTCTCCGCCGCCGGTGGCTCCGCCACCACGCTCTGAGCGCTCTCCACTCGCTTCACCGAAAGGCCCGCCCGGCTCCGCCCGGCGGGCCTTTCGCTTGCGCTCCTCCCTCCGCCGACCTCCCTTTAGCGGGCTAATCGCGATCTGGTCCCTTCTCCCCGGCGCTACCGCCGACGTGCGTTTAGCCCCCTAATCGCGCTCCGGCGGCCGGGTGGTCTCCCCGCGCCCAGAGCGCGATTAGGGGGCTAAAGGCGCTCCGGCGGTCGCCCAGGTCCCCGCAGCCTTGAGCGCGTTTAGCCCGCTAAACGCGCTCCGCCCGCAGGGCCGCGGGCGTGGCGGGCGGGGGGTCTGGGCTGGAAGGATCGCGAGGTGGACACACCTCCCGGGCAGGATCCGCAGCCCTTTCAGCAGCAGTCGGACGCGCCGCCGACAGTCGTCTCGGTGGCAGGCCCCACGGATCCCGTGGAAGTGCCGGGGCGACCTGGCAGGTCCGAGCCTCGCCGGCTCGTCGCGGCGGGACTGGCCACACTGGCGCTGGTCCTGACCCTCGTGGGTTGCTTCTTCCCGTTCTTCATCACTGAGCATCGGCTCGGCTTCGATCGCAGCGAAAAGATCGTGGTCGTGGTGGTCCAAGGCGCGTGGGAAACGAAGATCGTCCAGGACGACGGCCCCTCGCTCGTCGTGGCGTCGTCGCCGGTCGGTATTCCCCTCCTGGTCGCCGCGGCGATCCTCCTGGCGGCCGCGATCGTCAGCGTCCGCGCCGCCCGGCTGCGACGGCCGGACATCTTGGACCGATGGCTCACCACCATCGCGGCGGTGTTCCTCACCGGAGCCGTCGCCACCGCTACCACCATGCTGGGATTCGGGCGTCAGCTGGGAGAACCCACCAACGGGACACTGACGTTCGGGGCGGGTATCTGGGCTCTTTTCGCCGCTGTCGTCGCTGCGGTGGGCGCGGCGGTCATGAGTCACCGCGTCGACGAGGGCGAGATCCCGGTGAGCGAGGCACCCGGTCTCGCGGATCTGCCCACGCCAAAGGACGGCATCTCCATCATGGTGCTCCCGCCGGAGCCTCGGACCGAGGCGCCGCCGGACTACTCGGCCTTCGCGCCTCCGCGGGATTCCGGCTCCAGAGAGCGCGATTAGCCCGCTAAAGGCGTTCGCGTGGACCGATAGGGTTGGCCGATGACTTGGGTGGTGGTCTTTTTCGGCGCGGCGGTGCTCGTCGCTTTTACGCCAGGGGCGAACAACCTGCTTGGTCTGCACCACGGCATGACACAGGGGGTCTGGAAAGGCCTCGCCGGCCTGCTAGGCCGATTGGCCGCGTTCACGGTGTTGATCGCGGCCGTCGCGGCGGGGCTCGGGCGGATCCTCGCGGCCTCCGAACTTGCACTCACGGTGATCAAGTGGGCCGGTGTCGGCTACCTCGTCTGGATCGGCGGAAGACTGCTGTGGTCGACGTTCCGCGGTGAACGGACCACGGTGGTCACCGGGCCGGAGAAGGCCGAAACCGTTCCGGCGCTGAGGATCGCGAGGAAGGAATTCGTTGTCGCGATCACGAACCCGAAGGCGATCCTCATCTTCACCGCGTTCGTGCCCCAGTTCATCGACCCAGCTCACGGCTCCTTTTCCCGGCAGATCGCGGTTCTCGGCGCCGTCTACCTGCTCGCCGAATTCGTCGCGGGCGCGACCTACATCGGAGCGGGGACGCTCGTGAAGTCGCTTCGGCTGTCCCGCCGCGCCACGCGCAACGTCGACCGCGGTACCGGCGTCGTGCTCCTCGGCATGGCGGGCGCCCTCGCCACTTCGAGCTCCTGACCCCGAACCCCGGTCACAGCGCGTTTAGCGGGCTAAATGCGATCTGAAGGGGGTCGGAAAGCAGGTAACGACAGGGCGTTCTGTCAAGGTTCCGGAGCAAGAAGCGGAAGTCGATCAACCCCGCGCACCGACCTTCGTCCGGAAAACCCACACGCACTGCGGACACGCCCTGTGAAGCTGTTAGAGTCGGCGACACGCTTCGGGACGAGTGTGCCCCGAAGCGTTCCTGGCTTGTGCCAGAAAGCTGTGTGTTCCCGCCGGCCCCAGGTCGGCCAAGCCGATCGTCGGTAAGACAGCCGACGACGCCGAGGAGGTCCCCCGCGTGCTCAGCGCCTTCCGCTCGGCTCTCGCGACGCCGGATCTACGTAAGAAGATCCTGTTCACGCTAGCCATTGTCGCGGTCTACCGAATCGGTGCCACCATTCCGGCCCCGGGCATCTCGTACTCCGCCGTCCAGAAATGTACGGAGACCGGGTCGCAGGAGGGCGTCTATCAACTGCTGAACCTGTTCAGTGGTGGTGCGCTGCTGCAGCTCTCGCTGTTCTCGACCGGCATCATGCCGTACATCACGGCGAGCATCATCGTCCAGCTTCTCACCGTGGTCATCCCACGGTTCGAGGAACTGAAGAAGGAAGGCCAGGCCGGCCAGGGCAAGCTCACCCAGTACACCCGGTACCTGACGATCGCGCTCGCGATCCTGCAGGCCACCGGTGTGGTGGCGCTCGCCGACCGCAAGCAGCTTTTCCCGCAGTGCGACACCGCGATCATCCCGGACAACAGCGTCTACACGCTGGCCATCATCGTCATCACGATGACCGCCGGTACCGCCGTCATGATGTGGCTGGGTGAGCTGATCACCGAGCGCGGCGTCGGCAACGGCATGTCCGTCCTCATCTTCCTGAACATCGCGGCCCGTATCCCGATCGAGGGTGGCAACATCCTCAGCAGCGCCGGCCCGGTGGTCTTCACCCTGATCCTGGTGTTCGGTCTGGTGATCATCGCCAGCGTCATCTTCGTCGAGCAGGGCCAGCGCCGGATCCCGGTGCAGTACGCCAAGCGCATGATCGGCCGCCGTATGTACGGCGGGACCTCGACCTACCTGCCGATCAAGGTGAACCAGGCCGGTGTCATCCCGGTCATCTTCGCCTCGTCGCTGCTTTACCTGCCGGACCTCATCAGCCGCCTCGTCGGCGACGCCAACAGCAACTCCGGCTGGCAGGTCTTCATCCAGAACTACATCGTCAACCAGTCCAGCTGGGCGCACGTCCTGCTGTACTTCGCGTTGATCATCTTCTTCACGTACTTCTACATCACGATCACGTTCAACGTGGACGAGCGTGCGGAAGAAATGAAGAAGTTCGGTGGCTTCATCCCGGGTATTCGTCCGGGGCGCCCCACCGCGGAGTACCTCAGCTACGTCCTCGGCCGGATCACTCTGCCGGGCTCGCTGTACCTGGGCATCATCGCGATCCTTCCGAACTTCTTCTTGTCCGTCACCGGTAGCGGGAACAACCAGAACTTCCCGTTCGGTGGCACGGCTGTGCTGATCATGGTCGGTGTCGGTCTCGACACCGTGAAGCAGATCGAAAGCCAGCTGATGCAACGTAACTACGAAGGGTTCTTGAAGTGACGCGCCTGGTTCTCGTTGGCCCTCCTGGCGCGGGCAAAGGTACTCAGGCGGTAGCACTGTCGGAGAAGCTCCGGATCCCGCACATCTCGACCGGCGACCTGTTCCGCGCTCACGTGGGCGAGCAGACGCCGCTGGGCCAGGAAGCCAAGCGCTACCTGGATTCCGGTGAACTCGTGCCCGACTCGGTCACGAACGAGATGGTGCGTGAGCGCCTCGCCGAACCGGACGCCAAGGCCGGCTTCCTGCTCGACGGCTTCCCCCGCAACACGAAGCAGGCCGATGTGCTCGGTGAGATCCTCGGCGAGGTCGACACCAAGCTGAACGCGGTCATCCAGCTTCAGGTCTCGGAAGACGTCGTCGTCGAGCGGTTGCTTTCGCGTGGCCGTTCGGACGACACCGAAGACGTCATCCGTCGTCGTCAGCAGATCTACGTGTCGGAGACGGCTCCGCTGCTCGAGTACTACGCGGACATCCTGGTCACGGTCGACGGCGTCGGCACGGTCGAGGAGATCTCCGCCCGCGTGCTGGAAGCGCTGCGCGACCGCACGTGAATCTCGGAGGACTGCGTGTACTGCAACGGCTTCGTCGTGGGCGCATGATCGAAATCAAGACCCCTGGCGAGCTCCAGGCGATGCGGGCGGCCGGTCTGGTGGTCGCCCGCACCCTCGCCGCGGTGCGCGAAGCCGCCAAGCCGGGAGCCACTACGGCCGATCTCGACGAGCTCGCCGAGCAGACGATCCGCGACGCCGGCGCGGTGCCCTCGTTCAAGGGGTACCACGGCTTCCCGGCGTCGATCTGCGCGTCGGTGAACGAACAGATCGTCCATGGCATCCCGTCGTCGGCGCTGGTCCTGGACGAGGGCGACATCATCTCCGTGGACTGTGGCGCGATCCTCGACGGCTGGCACGGAGACTCCGCGGTCACCCTCGCGATCGGTGAGGTGTCGAAGGCGGATCTCGCGCTTTCGGCGGCCACCGAGGCCGCGATGTGGGCGGGGATCGCCGCGGTTTCGTCCGGCGGCCGGCTCACCGACATCTCGCACGCCGTGCAGACCGCGGCTGAGAAGGCGAGCCGGGAAGACGGCGTCGAGTACGGGATGATCGTCGAGTACGGCGGTCACGGCATCGGTCGTCAGATGCATATGGACCCGTTCCTGCCGAACCTCGGCAAACCGGGCAAGGGCCCGCGGCTCAAGACCGGGATGGCGCTCGCGATCGAGCCGATGCTGACCGGTGGCGGTGGTGAGACCGTCGAACTCGACGACGGCTGGACCGTCGTGACCGCGGACGGCTCGCGCGCGGCGCACTGGGAGCACACCGTCGCCATCACCGATGACGGCCCTTGGGTGCTGACCGCCCCCGAAGAGGCCTGACCCCGCTTCCACTCCCGCCCCGGCCTGCGTTTAGCCCCCTGATCGCGACCACCGGAGCGCGTTTAGCCCGCTAAACGCGCGTGGGCGCCGGAGCGCACTTAGGCCGCTAAACGCAGGTCGGCCCGTCGGCAGGAGGACCTCCCGGGCCGGCCGCCGAGGCCTCCCCGCGTCGCCCCCAACCGGGTGCACCTCGACCCGCGGAACCCGCCAGATCACGGGCCCGCCGGAGCGCGTTTAGCCCGCTAAACGCACGTCGGCGGGGGCGTAGGATGGTGAAGGTCGCTACAGGTGGGCTCAGGGGTCACCTAACACAGTCACCCCCCGTTTGGGGCTCACGACACGGGTTGCGTACACTGTCAAGTCGGTGTACTCATCGCGCCCGGATCCTGCGCGCTCGTGACTTCTCGCGAACGACATTGGACCCGGGGAGGAGTGTGCCGAAGCACCACCCAGCCAAGCACTCAAGCTCTGACTGATAACACAGCGTAGCGACAGGAAATGCGGAGGACATGGGCAAGAAAGACGGGGCCATCGAGGTCGAAGGCCGCGTAGTCGAGCCGCTCCCCAACGCGATGTTCCGCGTCGAGTTGGAGAACGGCCACAAGGTCCTTGCACACATCAGCGGCAAGATGCGGCAGCACTACATCCGCATCCTGCCCGAGGACAGGGTTGTCGTGGAGCTCTCGCCCTACGACTTGTCTCGTGGTCGCATCGTCTACCGCTACAAGTGATCACGACGAGTTAGCACAAGCAGGAGAGCAGGAGACGTGAAGGTCCAGCCGAGCGTCAAGAAGATCTGCGACAAGTGCAAGGTGATCCGCCGTCACGGCCGGATCATGGTGATCTGCGAGAACCTGCGGCACAAGCAGCGGCAGGGCTGATCACTCGCACTCGTTCAGAGTGGATTGACGGCTACACAATCTCCCCGCACCTGCCGGGCCGTGCGAACGGCCCGGTTCACCCCCGGACTTCAGGCCGGGGCCGGGACACCCGAAGCGCGAGCCAAGGGCACGACAGGCGAGTCGGTCCCGGGACCGGACGGGGAGCAGACCTGAAGACGAATTCTATGAAGGAGCATCAACGCCAATGGCACGACTCGCTGGCGTAGACCTCCCCCGCGAAAAGCGGTTGGAGATCGCGCTGACTTACATCTACGGCATCGGCCGTACCCGCTCGAAGCAGCTCGTCGCGGCTGCCGAGCTCAACGCGGACACTCGCGTCAAGGATCTGAGCGATGACGACCTCGCCAAGTTGCGGGTCTACATCGAGGAGAACTTCAAGGTCGAGGGTGACCTTCGCCGTGAGGTGAACGCCGACATCCGTCGGAAGATCGAGATCGGGTGCTACGAGGGCCTTCGTTGGCGTCGCGGACTTCCCGTCCGTGGTCAGCGCACCAAGACGAACGCCCGCACCCGCAAGGGTCCGAAGAAGACGGTCGCCGGCAAGAAGAAGGCTGGCAAGAAGTGAGCCTCCAGGGCAAGAAGGTCGTGCAGATGGGCGGCGTTCACCGTCGCGGCTCGGCTTGTGTCTCGCCCAAGGCGCTCTACGCCCGCCCGATGGCGCTCCGCAACCTGTACACCGACGCCGGATCGATCATCCGTCGCGGTCAGGCCGAAGCGGTCGCCGCTCACCAAGAGAACGCGCGCTAACAGGAGAACCCTCAGAACATGCCACCGAAGTCTCGTACTGCGGCGGGGGCCAAGAAGGTCCGCCGCAAGGAAAAGAAGAATGTCGCGCACGGCCACGCGCACATCAAGAGCACCTTCAACAACACCATCGTCTCGATCACGGACCCGACCGGTGCCGTGATCGCGTGGGCGTCGAGTGGTCACGTGGGCTTCAAGGGCTCGCGTAAGTCCACCCCGTTCGCCGCGCAGATGGCCGCCGAGAGCGCCGCCCGCAAGGCTGCCGAACACGGCATGAAGAAGGTCGACGTCTTCGTGAAGGGCCCGGGTTCGGGCCGCGAGACGGCGATCCGCTCGCTGCAGGCCGCCGGCCTTGAGGTCGGCACCATCCAGGACGTGACCCCGCAGCCTCACAACGGCTGCCGCCCGCCCAAGCGGCGCCGGGTCTGAGGAACGGGGAGGAGTAAGAAGAAATGGCTCGTTACACCGGCCCCGCGACGCGTATTTCGCGTCGCCTCAAGGTTGACCTCATCGGCGGCGACCAGGCTTTCGAGCGTCGCCCCTATCCGCCCGGCCAGCACGGCCGCGGTCGGATCAAGGAGTCCGAGTACCTCCTGCAGTCGCAGGAGAAGCAGAAGGCTCGTTATACCTACGGCGTTCTCGAGCGTCAGTTCGTCCGGTACTACAAGGAAGCCGTCCGGCGTCCCGGTAAGACCGGTGAGAACCTGCTGCAGATCCTCGAGTCCCGCCTGGACAACGTGATCTACCGCGCCGGCATCGCCCGCACCCGCCGTCAGGCGCGTCAGCTGGTGAGCCACGGCCACTTCGTGGTCAATGGCGTCAAGGTCAACGTGCCCTCGTACCAGGTCAGCAAGTGGGACATCATCGACGTGCGGCCGAAGTCGTTCGCGATGCTGCCCTTCGTCGCTGCGAAGGAGTCGTTCGGCGAACGTCCCGTTCCCGCGTGGCTCCAGGTTGTTCCGTCCAACCTCCGTGTGCTGGTCCACCAGCTCCCGGAGCGCGCTCAGATCGACGTTCCGGTTCAGGAACAGCTGATCGTCGAGCTCTACTCGAAGTGATCCATCACCGGGCCGGGGAAACCCCGGCCCGGTGTGGGCACGGGCGGCGGCGTCCTGAGTGCGCCGTCGCTTCGCCATCCCTTTCGGTGTCATATGGCGGGCGCCGTTTGGAAAGGAATTAGGAAAGATGCTGATTTCCCAGCGGCCGGCTCTCGGCGAAGAGACGGTCAACGAGACCCGCTCCCGGTTCACCATCGAACCGCTGGAGCCCGGCTTCGGCTACACGCTCGGCAACTCGCTGCGTCGCACGCTGCTGTCGTCCATTCCGGGCGCGGCCGTGACGAGCATCCGCATCGACGGCGTGCTGCACGAATTCACCACCGTTCCCGGGGTGAAGGAAGACGTCACCGACATCATCCTGAACCTCAAGGAGCTCGTGGTGTCCTCGGAAGAGGACGAGCCGGTCACCATGTACCTGCGCAAGCAGGGCCCCGGTGAGGTCACGGCTGCCGACATCGTGCCCCCGGCCGGTGTCACCGTGCACAACCCGGATCTGCACATCGCGTCGCTGAACGGCAAGGGCAAGCTCGAGATCGAGCTCGTCGTCGAGCGCGGCCGCGGTTACGTTCCGGCCCTGCAGAACAAGCAGGCGGGCGCGGAGATCGGCCGGATCCCGGTCGACTCCATCTACTCCCCGGTGCTGAAGGTGACCTACAAGGTCGAGGCGACCCGTGTCGAGCAGCGCACCGACTTCGACAAGCTGATCCTGGACGTGGAGACGAAGCCGTCGATCACGCCGCGGGACGCCGTCGCGTCGGCCGGTAAGACGCTGGTGGAGCTGTTCGGTCTCGCGCGCGAGCTGAACGTCGACGCCGAGGGCATCGAGATCGGCCCGTCGCCGCAGGAGGCGGACACCATCGCCGCCTACGCGATGCCGATCGAGGACCTGGACCTCACCGTCCGGTCGTACAACTGCCTCAAGCGCGAGGGCATCCACACCGTCGGCGAACTGGTCTCGCGCAGCGAGGCCGACCTGCTGGACATCCGCAACTTCGGTGCGAAGTCGATCGACGAGGTCAAGCTCAAGCTCGTCGGTCTCGGCCTCGCGCTGAAGGACAGCCCGCCCGGGTTCGACCCGACCGCGGCCGCGGCCAGCTACGACGGCGAAGGCTGGTCCGAGGGCGTCGACAGCATCACGGACGGAATTTCGGACAACGGCCACGACGATGGCCAGGACTACGCAGAGACGGAGCAGCTGTAAGGCCAGCTTCGGCTCCCTCACCGGTAGGGGTGGGGGGGCCCCGGCCTCCAGCTGTGAGCTGAACGAGGAGAACCGATGCCCACCCCCACAAAGGGACCCCGTCTCGGCGGGTCGCCCGCGCACGAACGGCTGATCTTGGCCAACCTGGCCACCCAGCTGTTCGAGCACGGCAAGATCACGACGACCGAGGCGAAGGCCCGGCGGGTGCGCCCGCTGGCCGAGAAGCTGATCACGAAGGCGAAGCGGGGCGACCTGCACAACCGTCGTCAGATCCAGCGCATCGTGCGCGACAAGGACGTCGTGCACAAGCTGATCGCCGAAATCGGTCCGTTCTTCGCGGAGCGTCCGGGTGGCTACACCCGGATCACCAAGACGATGGCGCGCAAGGGCGACAACGCCCCCATGGCGGTCATCGAACTGGTGGCCGAGAAGACCGTCACCGCCGAGGCCGAGGCCGCGCGCAAGACGAAGTTCGCCAAGGACGAGCCGAAGGCCGCCGCTCCGGCTGCCGAGGAGACCACCGACGCCCCTGAGGCGGCCGACACGGCCGCCACCGAGGCTCCGGAGGCCACCGAGGCTCCCGCCGCCGACGAGGCCGCTGAGGCCCCCGCCGCGGACGCGGACAGCAAGAAGGACTGACGTCCTGACGGCACCGAACACCCCGGACGAGCCCGCCACTCCCACTGCGGAGGGCGGGCTCGTTCGTCTGCGTCTGGATGTCTCTTACGACGGCACCGATTTCTCCGGCTGGGCGCGGCAGCCCGGCCGGCGCACGGTTCAGGGCGTCCTGGAAGAAGCACTCGCGAAGCAGCCTCCAGGCGCCTCGGTCCCGAAGTCCGTCGTCGTCGCCGGCCGCACCGATGCCGGTGTGCACGCGGCCGGCCAGGTGGTCCACGTGGACGTGGCGCCTTTAGCGGGCAAAACGCGATCCGGTCGCCTGGAACTGGACGAGCAGGGCATCCCTGACCTGGGGCGGATGCGTCACCGCTGGAATCGGTACCTGCCGGGTGATGTGCGGGTGCTGGGTGCCCGCGTGGCAGCGCCTGGGTTCGACGCGCGGTTTTCCGCTGTGCGGCGGCACTATCTCTACCGCGTCTCGGACGCGCCTTGGGGCGTGGATCCCTTGCGGCGTCACGACACCCTCGCTTGGGGACGGCCGCTCTCGATCGACGCGATGAACGAGGCGTCGGAGTCTCTCTTGGGGCTCCAGGACTTCGCGGCCTTCTGCAAACAGCGGGAGGGCGGGACGACCATTCGAGAGCTGCAGCGGCTCGTCTGGCGGCGTACTGGACCGCACGCGGTCGAGGTCGACGTCTCCGCTGACGCGTTCTGCCACTCCATGGTGCGGAGCCTGGTCGGGGCACTGCTTCTGGTCGGTGACGGCCGTCGTCCGCTCGATTGGCCCGGCGGCGTCCTGGAGAGCCGTACGCGCGACAGCGCGGTCGCTCCCGCACACGGCCTCACGCTGGTGGCCGTCGACTACCCGCCCGACACCGAACTCGCCACCCGCGCCGATCAAACGCGCGCCATGCGCACCCCTTCCTGACCCTGCCCCGGATCCGGGCGCGGCGCGGTTAGCGGGCTAAACGCGCCGCGGCGGGCCTTCCAGACGGCCTCGATGATGCCTTTGAAGTCGCTCGCGAGGTCGTCGGCGGTGACGATGACGAAGCGCCAGCCCTCGGCTTCCACCTGTCTTCGGCGTTTGCGGTCGTGGGCTTGTTGCTGCGGCGTGTTATGCCATCGGCCGTCGTATTCGACGGCGACCTTGAACTTCTCATCCGCGAGGTCCAGGCGGGCGAGGAAACGGCCTTTCCGGGAGAAGACCTCGACCTGGGGTTCGACCGCGATACCACCGGCGGACAGGACTATTCGCAGTTCTGATTCCCGGGGCGACTCCGCGCGCGTATCGGACAGCCGTAAAGCATGTCGGGCCAAGCGGATTCCCCGATTGCGGCGACCGTAGAACTCCCTGTTGAGATGCAGGTCGGTCAGGTTCTCCGCCCTCATGAACTGGTCCAGGTCCGGGACGCCGATGCGGAGCCGCCGCACCCATCCGGCTTTGCGAGGAGAAAGCCGGAGAAGGAGGTCCAGCGCTACTCGGGTCCTGCGGGCGATACGAATGCCGTTCCACGGCTTCGATTCTTCGGGCTTGACCTCCGTGCGCCGGATCTTGATGCCGTCGATCGGGCCGAAGCGATGCTTCTCCGGGACGACCATTTCGACCGGGTCGCCGGGCTTGGCCAGTTCGACGCCCTGAATGGTCGCGGCCGATCGGCCGGTCAGCACGGCCTCCGGGGGCGCCAGCAACGCGGCACCCCGGCATCTCAGCTCGTGCGTGACTTCGGTGTGGGCTGGCGTGTAGACGTCCTGGAACAGCCTCCTGACGCTCGAACCGCGTAGCTGGCCCGCCGTGATGAGACCCGCTTTCCGTGCCTCGGAGCCGCGGAAGACGTCGGGGAGGTGGGTTGAATCGAATGGCTTGGTCATGCCCGACACGGTGATCGTCAGGACCGACAAGACCAGCCACTCGCGCCCTCACCGGGTCGACTTGTCCACAACCCCGGGGTTATCCACAGCCGGCACGATCGCCTCTTGACGGACCAACTCGCGACCCGCTTCCCGCCGCCGCGCGACTTTCGCGGGCTAAGTGCGCTCTGGGAGGGCGACGCAAAACGGGGGCACTGTCCGATGTGGACAGTGCCCTGCAGAGCGCACTTAGCCCGCGAAACGCGAAGCGGGCGGGTCAGTCGCCGCGGCGCACAGGGCCAAGGAGTTGCTGCTCTTTCGCCGTGGTGACCAGGCGAAGCGGGCGCCAGAGGTTGCGGCCCAGCGCGACGACCTGGTCGTCCTTCAACGTCGTGAGCTGCTTCATCATCTGCGGCGGGAGCCGCCAGATCCGCGCGGCCAGTTCGGCCTGCCCTGGCGGGAGCCGCTGCATCAGCACCAGGTCCGCCGCGTTCGCGGTCGCGCCTGCCTGCGGGTGCAGGTACGGCAGCACGTAGACCGTCGTCTGCCACGGCGACCGCGGCGGGAACAGGTCCTGCGGCGTCGGGCCGCCGTCGGTCACCACCAGCAGGGGCGCGTCCTCGGACGGCCGCGGCAGGTCGACCGGCGACAGCCGCCGGATCTGGACCAGCGGCGACGGCCTGCCGTTGGGCTGGTTGCCCGCCGCCTGGGGGAGAACCTGCCACGCGGCGGGCCGCCCGGTCGCCACGACGACCCACGCCCCGACGGCCATCGCCCGCAGCGCCACCTGACGTGCCAGGTACAGGCCGCCGACCAGCACGATCCGGGTCGGCGTCGAGCGCAGCGCGGAGATCGTCAGCGGTTCGCCTTTGAGCCCGGAACCGAGGACGATCCCGCCTCGGTCGCCGGACGGGCTGATCGCGTCGAGCATCGCCGGGTCGACGGTGAATTCCGGGGCGATACCGGCGTTCTGGCCGGCGTCGCGCATACGGGTGCTCATGCCGTGCCTCCGATCGGCAGGGTCGCGGCGAACGCGGAGATCTGCAGGCCTCGCAACGGCGTCAGTGTCACACCCAGCCGGTCCGAGATCCCTTGCAGCCGCTGGTCGGCGACGTCCAGTTCACGCGGGTTCCGTGCGCTCAGGCGCACGATGCCCCGCAGGCCGATCTTGCCTTCGTCCGCGGACGGGGAGATAGACATCGCGACCGTCGCCGACAGCGCGCGGACACTGGTCAGCGCGTTCAGGCTGCCGCTGATCTTGCCCTTCGGCCAGCTGGTGATCGCGTAGCTCGCGTGCCCGATGCCCGCCGCGGTGACACCGGTCCAGCGCTCCTGCAGGCCGACTTTCGCGGGCGAACCGGCGACCGCGGTCAGTTCCGCGGCCGAGATGCTGGACCGCAGCAGCTCATCCGGGTCGAGCGGCCGGGTCGGCACGCCTTGCGATTCCAGGGCGTTCCGTACCCGCGACAGCGCGCCGATCAGCGCGCGATGCGCACCGACGACGCCGCCACCGCGTTCGCGGATGGCCGCCGGGCACCGGCGCGGATCGAGCCGGATGGCGACCCACGTGGTCCGCCGCGCGGCGGCGGGAAGCGGGCCGAGCACCTCCATGTAGGAGCTCAGCGCGGGCGAATCCGACGGCAGCGCCGCGCTGCCCGGGTAGCAATGCCAGATCATCTGGATCGAGTCGAGGACCACGCCGCGGTCTTCGAGACACGGTGCGAGAGCCGACAGCGGCAGACTCGGCGCGCCACCGGCCTGAGTGATCAGCCCGGGCGCGGGTTCGACGAGCAGGACGGCGGTCCACGTCCCGTCGTTCCAGGCGAGGCCGACCTGCTGGCGTTCGTGGTCGACGCCGTGCGCGACGACGAGGTCGGGAACGGCGAGGCGAAGCAGGTTCACGCGGGCGTCGTCGGGACCGGTGACGGCGTCCTCTTCAGCGGCGAGCGTCTCGATGCTGCTCGGCGGAAGCGGATTCGCCACGCGATCATGCGAACGGAACGAGTACCGCATGGTAAGTCCGGCCCATTGCGTGAACCAGCGGCCGCCCCAGCGAAGGAAGGCGATGATGATCGCGAACGCGAGCACGCCGATCGCCACGTACTTCAGCTTCATGTCGATCGCCAGCAGGACGAGCCCGATCGCGAGACCGAGCTCGAGCGCGACGAGGTTCGCCACCGGCAGCGGGCCGAGGTTGATCCCACCGGTCCGGCGTCGCGACGGCGCCGCGATCCGCGCCACGGGTGCGGGCGGAGGACCGGACTGCGGACCGGGGCCACCGGGCGGAGGGCCACCTGGGCCACCCGGGCCACCGGGCGGAGGACCGCCAGGGCCACCGGGACCACCAGGTCCGCCTGGGCCACCAGGCCCCCCAGGGCCTCCCGGGCCACCAGGACCTTGCGGGCCACCAGGCCCTCCTGGGCCGCCAGGGCCACCGGGTCCGCGAGGAACACCGGGGCCTCCCGGGCCCCCGGCCGGACCTCCCGGCCCGCCAGGCCTGCCGGGCCTCGGCGGTGGTCCCGGCGGACGACCCGGAGGTTGAGACCCCGGAGGGCCGGGCGGACGTGGAGGAGTGGTGACGGACATCCGCGCTTTCTCTTCCCCTCGTGCGTGCTGCGTACCCGGAAAGCCGGTCCCGAGGAACTTGACACTAGCTGGAGTTGGTAGAAACCCCACACCAGACGGTCCCCGTACGGCTATCCTGCGGAACCGTACCGCGACGGGGAGGACTGTAGGTCGAGAATGCCATCAACACCGACTACTAAGTCTCAAGTTCAGGCTTATCAGTTCGTTCTGCGCCGGATGCAATCCGCGCTGGTCCGTCGCGACGCCGTCATGCTCCACGACCCGATGCGCACGCATACGCGCGCCACCATCGTGGGCATCGTGCTGGCCGCGCTTGGCGTCCTGGTCTTCGTGATCTGGGGGCTACTGAGCCCGAAGCCCTCCGTGCCGGAGGCGGGCAACATCGTCATCGGTGAACAGTCCGGGACCGTCTACGTCGTGGCGGGAAACCCGAAGAAACTGATCCCGACCTTCAACCTCGCGTCCGCGCGGCTGCTGATCATGGCGCAGTCGAAGCAGGGCACGCAGCAGGCGGGGGCGAAGCCCGCCGGGCCCCCGCAGGCTTCTGAAGTGAAGAACCCCACAGTGGTCTCGGATGAACAGCTGAAGAACATCCCCCGCGGCCAGCTGATGGGCATCCCGAACGGCCCGCAGCTGATGCCGACGGACACCCAGCGGGTGGCGTCGGATTGGGGCGTATGCGACGAGGTCATGTTCGACCAGACGGTGCCCCAGCCGGACCTCGCCAAGACGGAGACGACCGTCTACTCGGGTGTGAAACAGCTCGGGAACCGTGAGCTCGGCCAGAACGAGGCCCTGCTCGCCAAGGGCGCCAACGGCAGGACCTATCTGATCTATCGGCTGGCGTCGAATCCCAACCTGCCGAACGCGAACGCCGTCAAGGCCGAGATCAAGCCCGAATCGACCGCCGTCACTTCCGCGTTGAAACTGCCCGCCCAGTACCGCGGTATCTCCCAGGGGTTGCTGGACGCGATTCCCGAGGTGCCGGAATTGAAGCTGCCGGACGTCCCTGGCAAGGGCGAATCGCCCAACTTCGAAATCGAAGGACTGAAGGTCGGGGACGTCTTCTCCACCGAGCAGGCCGAGGGGAAGAAGGACTTCTACCTCATCACGAAGGAAGGGATCCAGCTCGTTTCCCCGGCCGTCGCGGACATCGTCCAGACCGGGAAGAACGACGGCAGTACCTCGGTCATGCCGGTGGCGCAGGGCAAGGTCCGCACCATCACGCGGGTCGCCCAGGGGCAGCAGGGTTTCGTCGAGGTCGAGTCCTACCCGCAGACCGTGCCGACCGTGCTCGACGCGACCCAGGGATCCCGGGTTTCCTGCCTGAGCTGGTCTCTCACCGGTGAGGGCGGCAGCAGGGACGGCCACACCGCGGTGTTCGTCGACGACAAGCTGCCGAAGGGCAGGAACGCCGACGGCACCGCGCCCGGCGTCAAGATCGGTACCCCCGGACCGGTCGGCGCGCCGATCAACAGCTTCTACATGGAGCCCGGTTTCGCGGCCGTCGTCCAGTCGGCCACCGGCAAGGAGACCTTCGACAAGGGGCCGATCCAGCTGATCTCCGATCGCGGGATCCGCTACGGGGTTCCCGATGCCGTCACAGCGGACTCGATCGGGCTCACCAAGCGGGTGCCGGCGCCGGAGGCGATCATCAGGATGCTGCCGAACGGAGCCTCGCTGAACACGCAAGACGTGCTCCGGACGTTCGACACCGTGCCGATCGATGACCGGGCGGGCACGGTGGCCACGCCGTCGCAGCAGGCTCCGGCGGGGAACTGATCGCGGGAACCTCCGGGTCGGCGCGAGCGTCTCAACGCCCAAGCACTACTGGGTGAGTGGAGGGTGCAGTGGCCGGCCTGAAGATCGACGGCGCCGTCGTCGGTGAGTATGCGAAGCGAGTGGACGCGGCCGCCGGGGAACTCGAACTGGCGGCCGCCGAGGTGACTGGAGACGGCGTCACCGTCGAATCCCACGGCACGCTGGGGGAAGAGCTGGGACTCGGCGCGTCTTACGGACGTGCGGCCGAGGCGATCCGGCGGCAGCTCGCCGAGGGCGCGGGCGCGCTGCGGTCGGCGTCGGAGGCTCTGCACACCGTGACCGCGCGGCATGCCGGGCACGACGACGAGGCCGCCCAGATGATCAAACGCGCCGTGGAGCTCTGAACCGCATGATCGCCGAGTCGGAGAACCCGACCGATTCCATCCCGCACCCGATGGCGTCCGCGCGCCCGGCCGCAGAGAGCGCGTTTAGCCCGCTAAACGCGCTCGGCTCGGGGGGCGACGACCTGGTCGAGGCCGCGGCACCGCATCTCGCCTTTCTCACGGAGCTGTCCGGCCAGCTGGGGCTGATCGATCCGGTCGAGACCTACCTGGCCCCGCTGGCGGGGCGCTGGGAGGACTTGAAGGACGAGGCGGACCGGCTCCGGAAGGCGGCGAAGACCACGGGCACCGTCTCCGCCGAACTGTTGGAGGACCTCGGCCGTCTGGACGCCGGATGGTCGGGCAAGGACGCCGACGCGTTCGTCGCGTACATCGGGGACATCAACGTCGCGAGTTCCGACGTCGAAGAGGCCCTCAACACGCTGGCGGGTTCACTCGACGAACTGGTGCTGTCGATCCGCCGCATCCTGACCGACCTCGTCGAGGTCCTGGTCGACACGGCCGAGCTGACCTCCGAGACCGCGATGCTCCCGGTCGGCGGAGTCCGGCGGGCGCGAGCTCAGCTGGAGGAGACGCAGGAGTCGGCGAAGGCGCTTTTCGAGGCCGCTCGTGACGTCATCGAGGGCTTTGTACGGCTTTGCGACGGCGTCGACGACCCCGATGCGGCGTCGCGAAGCATCGAGATCGCTCATCGATACCCACAAGACGAGTTCAAGCTCCACGACGGTTCCGCGGCCGCCGGGGCGCCGGAGAAGGCCACTTCCGCCGGTTCTGAAGCCGCTGAGCCGGATTCCGGGGCTGCCTCCGACGAGCAGGTGACGTCGCCGTCCGCGGCGGATCAGAGTCCCTCCGACGGCCGGAAGACCGGGTCGCAGGAGCCTCTCATCGAGCAAGGGCAGGCGCCGATCCCGGAAGTCGCGCCCGTGCAGGCCGCGCCGGCGCAGAGCCAGTCCGCCGCGGGAGCGGGGGCGGGGATGATGCCGATGGGCATGGCGCCCACGGGGATGGCCGGGGGAATGGGCGGGGGAGGCGGGACGGCTCACCAGGCGAAGACGAGGCCGGCCACGAAGCCGTCCGACGTGGTCGGCGAGCCCGGCCAGGTCGTCCCGCCCGTGATCGGCTTGGACGAGACCCCGCCGAAGCCCGTCCCGAAGCCCAAGCCCGCCAAGTAGGTGCCCCTCCGGGTCGCGCGACTTTCGCGGGCTAAGTGCGCTCTGCAGGGCACTGTCCACATCGGACAGTGCCCCCG
>NZ_JBFBBY010000031.1:0-64789 GCF_040682875.1 Amycolatopsis sp. NPDC051071
TCGCAGATGTCATGAAAGGGTCTTTCAGGACGTTTTTCGTCCTGAAAGACCCTTTCATGACACTTGAGGGTCAAGACGAGGTGCCCAGGACCACGACCGCGGATAGGCCTGTGACATGGCAAGCGTCCGTTCGTGGAGCTGTTGGGACATGCCGTCCGCCGCGTCAGCCTGTGGCTGCGCGGCGGACGAGTCTCGGCGACACGCTTGGTGAGGGGTAAGTCAACCGTGGCGTGGTGGGTTCGGCGGCGGCAGTGGACTCGTCAGGAAACCAGAGCTGACAAAGGACGCCCGCTTTAGAGGTGCCGGCAGCCATCGGACGGCCTCCGGTCCTGGACGCGGCGGGCGATGGCGAGCGCGATCGGCGCCGCGAGCCAGCACAGGTATGTCCAGGGGTTCCCGGTCAGGAACGCGACGGGAACGGACAACCCGAACACCGCGGCCAAGCAGACACTGCGGGTCAGGCTCTGGGCGAACACCCGGGGCGGGCCGTCCGTTCGGTACAGATGTTCGCGCCGGATCTCCCGGATGATCAGCGCGAACGACGTGGACGCCAGGACCTGCACCGTCGCGTACAGGCTGAACCGGAGCGGGAAGGCGCCGTCCGCGGTGATCACCCGCGTCGCGAACGGCATCAAGACCTGCATGAACAGCCAGACGAGGGTGAGGCTGATCAGGCGGCTGCTCAGCGAGCGGACGTAGGGGAAGATTTCGTGGTGGGCACGCCAGTGGGCGGCGATCACCACGAAGCCGAGCGCGAAAGCGATGTATTCCTTGCCGTGGGCCGACACCGAACTCAGCATGGCGTCGGTGGTGTCGCCGTGCGGGATGGGCAGATCCAGGGCCAGCAGGGTGAGCGCGATCGCGATCACCGCGTCGACGAAGATGGTGAGCCGGTCGGCGGCGGCCGCTCGTGTCGTCCCGATCGTGTCGCTGGGATGCGTGGTCATGGTGAGAAACAGCTCCCGCGGTGTCAGGCGGCGATTTCCGCGGCCGGTCGGGTGGTCGCGAGTCGGCGGGATCGCACGGCAAGGATGATCATGACCGCCGGGATCAGGACGTCGTTGACGAGGACTCCGCCGGTGTTGCCGGGGGAGTGGTCCCCGTTGGCGAACCATTGGTAGACGTGGCCGATCGCCGCTCCCCAGAGGAACATCCCGCCGCCGAGGCCGATGGTGATGCGTTCACGCGCGGAGGCCGAGGCGGCCCGGAAGCCCATGACGGCCAGGCCGAGGTTGGCAAACGCGATCTCGAACAGGAAGGGCGTCCGGTCGAAGCCGATCGCCGTGGCCATGACGTCCGGGAAGGCGAGGAAGGCGACCGTCATCCACAGGCTGCCGCAGCCGAAGGCGCCGATGGCCCACCAGCGCTGCCAGATCTCGAGGCGTTCTTCGGATGAGGTGGCGTGGCGGGCCCGGAGGAAGGCTCCGAGGGCGGGCACCACGATCCAGACCAGCGGGAAGGCGGATTGGGCGAGGTAAGAGGAGGTGTCCATGGCTTCAGTCTTACCTAGTTAATATTAACGTGTCAACACTCTGGTATGGTGAGCTGGTGGATGACGGACTCGCAGACCTGCTGCACCGCGTGGTCATGCTGATGGGCGACGCGGCCCGCCGGCGTGCCGATGGCCCCGACGGTTTGACCTATAGCCAGATACGCCTTCTGGGCACGCTGGAGGAGATCGAGCCGACGACGCAGCATCGGCTCGCGCAGGCGCTGTCGGTCTCCGATCCGGCGATCAGCCGGGCGCTGCGACCGCTCGAAGCGGACGGCCTGGTGCGGATCGCCGTCGACCCCGAGCACGCGCGGCGGCGGCTGGTCCGTCTCACCGAGTCCGGCAAGAAAGCCTTCCATGCCGCCGGAAAGCCGCTCTACGACGAGTTCCGTGCCGGGCTCCTCGCGGCCGGTTTTCCGTACGAGCGCTACCTCGAAGACACCCTTCGACTGGCTGAAATCCTCGCGCCCGACTGAGGCGCCTCGACGTCCCCGGTGACCCGCTGTCCGCCCGATGCTTGCGTGGAGTGCGTCTCCGGGCCGGGGCGAATTCGCTACCGTCGAGAAATGAACACCATCGAGTTTCGCGTGACCACGCCTCCCGGTTCCTCGACGCCGGGCACGTGGTCGCCGGTGAACATCGTCGTGGACGGTGTTCCGCTGATCCACCTCGTCCGCGAGCTGGAGCTTCCGTATGCGGAAGCCGAGGAGATCGAACGCGCCGGCGAGTTTCCGGACTACCCGCCCGGTAAGCTCGCACAGGAGCTCGCGGGAGGCTATCTGTCTCTTTCAAGGACGTTCACCTGGCCGAGCCGTCACTTTCTCGGCGAGCCGCTGGAGCTGCCCCATGGCGGGGATGACGGCGAGACCATGCTGTTGGGCTGCACCTGTGGGATCAATGATTGCTGGGCTTTCCTGGCCACGATCGTCCTGACGGAAGAAACGGTGACCTGGTCGGGATTTCGTAACAACTCCCGCGACTGGGATCTGAGCGGGCTCGGGCCCTTCATTTTCAGTCGCTCGCAGTATGAAGCCTCACTTCGAGCGACCGAAGGCCCGCCACAAAATCCTTCAAAGTGACTTGAGGGCAGTGTTCACACGCCTTTGTCCCAGTTCCTTGCCGTCCCGCGCAGGGCGCAACATGATCATTAGCGGGGTTGCACGTCTGTGGAGGGCATAGCGATGAACCGGGCCTGGTCGTTCCAGGCCCGGTCATCCACAGCCGAACCTCACCCAGCGACTCGAAACCCTGCGACATTCGTGTGGACCGTTTTCCCGCGTGCTCGTGGTGCACGTTCGTGAAGAACGGAGAGAAAACGGGAGTGGGCCGCGGCGCTCAGTGCTGAAACCGGCGGCGATGTCTCCTGCCACAGCCGGTGCGGTGGTTTCCCGCACCGGCTGGCTTCTGCTTGCCCGGCCCAGGCGCGCACTGCGTCACTTGCCTCGACGGGGTTCGTGTCCCTAGGGTGTTTTCGTGGCCTCTGGGAGGAAGGGGCTCGTTGAGTTCCCCCGGCTACCGCCACGCGGTCCGGGTGCGCGGGCACTTCCCGATCGAACAAGCGGCCCTGAAGTTTTGTGGCGGACCCTGCGGGAAGACTGGGGTACTGATGGGTGTGCAGCAATTATCTCTCGTCTGCCTGCCATTCGCGGGCAGTGGCGCCGGTTTCTTCCGTGAATGGAAGAAATCGGAAGTGGCCGGGATCCGGGTGTGTCCGATCCAGTTGCCGGGCCGCGAGGAACGTTTCCTGGAAGACCCGTTCAAGGACATTGCCGACGCCGTCGCCGAACTGACGCCACAGATCGTGGCCGAGGTAGGCGTGCGCAACCCCATCGCGTTGTTCGGGCACAGCCTCGGCGCGGTGCTCGCCTACGAGATCGCCAGGGAACTCGGCCGGATCGCACACCCTGGTCTGCGCCATCTGTATGTCAGCGGTTCACCGGCACCGCAGGGCGCACGCACCGAACGAGCCACCGGGCTGCCCGACGAGGAGTTCGTGGCCAAGGTGCAGCGGTTCGCCGGCTACCGGCACGCGGCCTTCGACAATCCCGGCCTGCTCGAGGTGCTGCTGCCGATACTGCGCGCCGACGTGGCGATGCACGAGAACTACCGGCCCACAGCGGGAGCGCCTCTCACCGTCCCCATCACCGCGCTACGCGGAACGGAGGACGGACTCGTCTCGCGGGCACAGGCCGAGCAGTGGGCCACCATGACGGAAGCCAGGTTCGAATACCGGGAACTCCAGGGTGTCCATATGTACTTGACCGAGGAGCCGGAACGGGTACTGCGCATCGTGGCCGAGGGCTGAGCATGTCGTTGACGGACAAGGTGGCCATCATCACCGGCGCCGCGCGTGGCCTTGGCCGCGCGTGCGCGGTGGCCTTCGCCGAGGCAGGAGCGGATCTGCTGCTGGTGGACATCGCGCGGGACCTCGCGGAGATCCCGTACCCGCTCGGGTCCTACGACCAGCTGGCTCATACGGCGAGTCTGTGTGAACAAGCCGGGGCCGCGACCGTGATCACCGCCGCCGACGTGCGTGACTCCCGGCAGTGCCTGCTGGCGGTGGACGAGGCACTCGATCGGTTCGGCACGGTCGATGTGCTGGTCAACAACGCGGGCATCGCCTCCCCGTCCGGGAAGATCGTCCATGACATCACCGAGCAGGAGTGGTCGCTCATGCTCGACATCGATCTGTCCGGGGCCTGGCGCATGATGAAGGCCGTCGCGCCGATCATGGTCCAGCGGAGATCCGGCAGCATCATCAACGTGTCCTCGACCGCCGGCACGGTCGGCTACCGGCACTTCGCGAGTTATGTCGCGGCCAAGCACGGCCTGATCGGGCTGTCCAAGGCAGCCGCCTTGGACTACGCCCCGATGCGGGTGCGGGTGAACGCATTGTGCCCGGGCTCGGTGCGAGACGATCCACTGGTGGACGGCCGGATGCTCGGCGAGATCGCCCGCTCGCTGGACGTGCCGGTCGACGAACATGAGCAGATCTTCGTCCGGGATCAGCCGATGAACACGCTGATCGATCCGTCCGACATCGCGAACGCCGCACTCTGGTTGGCCGCGGACGGCTCCCGCCAGGTGACCGGCAGCGTGCTGACCGTGGACGGCGGCTTTACCGCCCGGTGACGGGAGAGTAGATCATCCATGACCACAGCCACCGAATGCCACAGCCTGGTGTCGCGGATTTCCGATCCGCCGGATCTGCCCGTGCGGATCTGGCAGACCACGGTCGCGGGGGATCCGGGTTGGCCCCGTGCCGCGGCCCACGTCCGCGCCGAGTCACGGCGGCCGATCCATCCTGGCAGTCCTCCGCTGCGAGCCGTCGCGTTGCGTTATGCCGACGGGACGGCGGATCTGGTGCTGGTGGCGGTCCGATCCGTGGTCTCGGTGGCTACGCTGCGGCGGATCGCCGAGGGCACCGCCGCGATCGCGGCCCTGCCGGACTGGGACCCGCGGCCCGCGCCGGCGGGCAGCATCGACTGGGGGCTGGGGAATCCGCGCCGCGCCGGCATCGTCGCCGGCCTGCCGGTGGAGCTGGCCGGACACGGCGAGCGGCGTGTCCTCGGTGCGATCGCGCTGGCGGTCAGCCGTTATGGCGGCACGGAACTGGGAGTACTGGACCTGACGAACAACGTGATCCGGGCTTACCCGATCGAGGAAAACCGGTCGCGAACCATGGCGGACTTCCTGGCCCGGTTCGACGAAGCACCGGTACCGCCAGGCGAGCCGCCCGCGGTGGGGGTCGTGTGGAGCCCATCCTTCGGCGAGGGCCGCTATCTGCCTTGCCTGGCACCGGTTTTCCCGCTCACCATCCAGCTGGAACGAGGCCGGGCGACCTGCTGGTTCGACGAGGGACTCGTGGACCCGGCGATCGCGGGCCGCTTCTGCGCACAGATCACGCGTCTGGCCGGGCAGCCGGAAGACCGGACGCTCAACCGGATCGAGCTGATGTCCGCTGCCGAGCGGGCGGACGTGCTCCGCCTGGGCGGGGCGGGTCCGGCTCCGCGAAGGGAAGGCCGGATCGACCGCGCCATCGAGGAGGTGACGGCCAGGCAGCCAGACGCCGTGGCCTTGGTGACAGGCGATCGGCAGCTGACCTACCGGCAGCTGAACGAGCTGGCCGACGAGCTGGCCGCGGGACTGCGGTCGCTGGGCATCACCAAGGACAGCCGGATCGGGGTTTGTCTGGAGCGGGACGCCGATCTGGTGATCACCCTGCTCGGCGTGCTCAAGGCGGGCTGCGCGTACGTGCCGATGGATGTGTTGTACCCCGCGGAGCGCCTGCGGTTCACCGCGGAGAACGCCGGGATGCCGCTCGTCATCACCACACTGGCGGAGTTTCCCGGTTCGTCTGGGACGCGGGTACTGACGCCGGGCGAAGTACGCGAACTACGCGGACCGACGGACCGGCAGGCACCGGCCGATGGCGGTGACGCCGCTTACGTGATCTACACGTCAGGTTCGACCGGCCGCCCCAAAGGCGTCGTCGTGCCGCACCGCAATGTGCTGGCGTTGCTACAGGCGACCACCGAGGAGTTCGGCCTGTGCCCAGCGGACAGCTGGACGCTGTTTCACTCCAGTGCCTTCGATTTCTCCGTATGGGAGATCTGGGGTTGCCTGCTCACCGGCGGCCGGCTGGTGGTGGTGCCGTATTGGGTGACCCGCGATACCGAGGAGTTCTACGCGGTGCTGGCCGAGCAGCGGATCACCGTGCTGAGCCAGACGCCGTCCGCGTTCGCCCAGCTTGTGCGCACGGACCGGCGTGCACGACGGGACCTCACGCTGAGGCTGGTCGTCTTCGGTGGCGAACCACTCGATGTGCGGATGATCGAGCCATGGTTCGCCCGCCACTCTCCCACCGCCTGCCGTGTGGTCAACATGTTCGGAATCACCGAGACCACAGTGCACGTGACCGCGCAGACGGTGACCCCGGCGGAGGTGGCCGCCGGTTCTCGTTCGGTCGGCCGCGCGCTGCCCGGCTGGTCGGTATCGATTCGGGACGAGCTGGGCCGGTTGTTGCCCCCGGGTCCGGCCGGTGAGATCCACGTGGGCGGTGCGGGAGTCGCGAGCCACTATCTGGGACAGCCGGAGCTCACCGCGCAGCGGTTCATTCGCGATGACGTCACCGGAGAACGGATCTATCGCAGCGGCGACAAGGGACGGCTGCGACCGGACGGGAGGATCGATCACCTCGGCAGGCTGGACAACCAGGTCAAGCTGCGTGGATTTCGTATCGAGCTGGACGAGATCCGCTTGGTGCTGCTCGACGCGCCCGGGGTGAGCGCCGCGGCCGTCGTGGTCAACCAGGATCATCCGGATGATCCGGCGAGCAGCCGGATCGACGCCTATGTCGTGGCGGCCGAACGTGTCGATCCGGCGCAAGTATTCGCGCATGCACGCGGGATACTGCCGGACTACATGGTGCCTTCGACGATCACCCTGGTCGAGCGGATCCCGCTGACGATCAATGGGAAACCGGATATCACCCGACTGCCTGATCCCCGTGCCGGATCGGCGGATCAGGCCGCGGGACCGACCGGAATCACCGATGACGTGCTGCGCATCTGGAGCGGGCTGCTGAATACCCGGGTGACGCTGGAGGATAATTTCTTCACCCTTGGCGGGAATTCCCTGCTGGTCGTGCGTGCCCTTGATCAAATGCGGGAACGCGACCTGCCCAGTATCTCGCTGAAACAGTTCTACAGCAACTCCACCGCGATGCAGTTCGTGAAGCTGGTGCGTGGGCTGATGGACGCGGGCTAGTGAGAGGTAAGACAAACGTGGCGTGAGCGCGGATAGGGCTACCCAGCTCGACGGGGTCTTCGGAGGTCATCCTGGTTCGAGGTTTCGCGGCGACGGCAACCTGGCCTTTCAGCTGGTCTCGGGCTTGTCTGTGAAGGATTTGGGACACTCGACCTGGATCCACCGGTGGGGTTGTTTGTTGATCTTGGTTGGGGTTGTTGATCTTGGTGGGGGTGGGTGGGCGTGTGGGATTGACCGGTCTCGCATCCGGTGTGTCCACTGTGGTCTGGTTGTGGGGGTGGGGGTGGGGGTCAGGTTGTTCGGGTTCTGGTGGTGGTGAACAGTCCGTGCCAGCTGTCGGCCCAGGGCCAGTTCGCTGGTAGTCGGAGGGTGGTGCGGCGGGCGGTGCGGGTGAGGCGGGCGGGGATGTTGATCAGGTGTCGGCGGAGGGTGCCGGTGCGGGCTTTGGCGTGGAAGACGCTGGCCAGGTGGCCTGCGGTGCGGAGCAGGTTGTGGGTGAGGATGGCGAGGGTGAGCCAGGCTTGGTTGGCCGGGAAGCGGCCGGAGGGGTAGTGCGCGAGGGCGGTGTCGTTGAGGTCGGCGAAGATCTGCTCGATGATCGCGTGCCCGCGGTGGTATTCGTCTGCGATGTGGAGGTCGAAGCCGGTGTCGGTGAACACGGCGTGGTAGTGCCAGACGCGGAACAGTTCGCCTTGCTCGTTTTCTTTGAATCGTGGGGTGCGGCGGACCAGCAGTCGTGCGGTGACCTCGCGGCCGGGGTTCTGGGTGGTGTTGGCGAACGCGGTGTGGGTTGTTTCGGCGATCTCCGCGTGCGTGATCAGATCCCCGGTCTCGGGGTTGAGAATCGGGTGCCGGTAAGCGATCTCGCTCCACGCGTCCTCGCCGATGCCGCCGATCGCGGTCAGGACCGCCTCGGTTTTCCGGGCGGTGATGGAGAAACACACTTTGGCTTTGCGGATCGCGGCGATGATCTTGCCGGTATAGAAGGCGGAGTCCGCGCGCACCACGATCATCCCGTTCGCCCCGCAGCGGCGGGCCAGATTGATCGCCTCGGTCAGCAGTGCCACCGCGCCGTGGCGGGAATCGGTGTTCCCGCCACGCAACTGCCCGGCCAGGATCACCGGCGCGCAGACCGGGGACGACACCGTGGCGACCAGGTGGTTCAGGCCCCGGACCCCGTTATAGGCGAAACCGATGCCGTCTTTGTCGTGTCCGTAGGCTTCCTTGATCTTCGCGTCGATATCGATGAACGCCAGCTCACCCACCCCCGCCAGCAGCGACGGGACCTGCCCCGCGAGACGGACCAGGGCCTCTCCCGCGACCAAGGTGAGCTGCCGGACCCACAGGTCGAGGGCGCTCGCAGCCGGTCGAACAACCGACCCATACCGCCGTGCCGGATCACGTCGAGGTCACCGATCGAGTCCGCGCCGATCACCATGCCCGCCACCACCGACAGGGCTTTCGCGTCACTGTTCGCACCGACCGGAACCCCCAGGTCAACACGGTCTTCGATCAGCTCACCCACACCAATGTTCTCGGCCAGCCGCATCACCGGCACAATCCCCGCCGACGACACGAGACTCTCATCATCGAACCTGGCGGCCACCGCACCAGCACTATGAGACAATCGCATTCAGCAGATGCCCTCTCACTCGTGGACCATTGTTTCCTCGCAAGAACAATCATCCCAGGTCAGAGGGCATCTGCGCGTCCACGACACGACAAAACAACAATGCCCGCCGGTGGATCGAGGCTCGACGTCCCAAATCCTTCATGGACGCGGACAGCGGCCTCCGGATCGCAACACCCGAGCGGGGCACCGACACCCACCACGTCACCCGGGCACATGCGTCCATGATGGACAGTGACAGGTGTGGCGACAGGGGTACAGGTGGCGTCGGCCGCGGGGTCGTGAGTGATCAGGGTCGTTCTAACGACCCTGATCACTCACGACCCCCTTCGCCATCGCGGCTGGTCCAGACGGGTGCCGCGAGAAGGCCTCTCTCCTTTGCGGCCAACGGTTTTCGCAGATTCAGGGTGGCTGAACAGTTGTTTCCGCTACGCGTACAAGCACACTGGGCGGATCCTGACGCGGTATTGGCTCACATCCGTCACCGTTGCTATACTTTGTCGATGTTGGACCTTTGTTTACTGGGGTTCAAAAGGGAACTGGGGTTTACGTCTCTATTTATCCAGCCAGGATGGTGCGATGTTTATTTCGTGTTCCGAAAACCGCCTTTCCACGTTTTCCGTTGATCGAGCGTATGAGCAGCTCCGGGATGTGGAGCGGTGAACTACGGGCAGGCACCGGCCCCCGGCACCGAACAGATCATCGCCGCGATCTGGTGTGAGTTGCTCGAACGCGAGGAGGTCGGCGCGCTCGACAACTTCTTCGAGGTCGGCGGGTATTCAATGCTCATGGAAGCGGTTCGCGAACAGATCGTGGATCGCCTTGGTCTCCAGCCGACCCTCACCGATCTGTTCAAGCACGCCACGGTCCGGTCCTCCGCGGCGTTCCTCGACGGTGTGCAGGCGGAGCCCGGGCGGCCGGCGGCGGAGACGAGCGGCGATCACCCGGAGACGGCGATCGCGGTCATCGGCATGTCCTGCCGTTTCCCGGATGCCGCGGACATCGATCAGTTCTGGGACAACCTCGTGGCCGGGTTGGACAGCGTCACCCGGCTCGCGCCCGGCACTGTCGCCGGTCCCGGCGGCACCACGCGCGAGTACGTGCCCGCGGGCGGCGTGCTGCGGGACCCGGAATGGTTCGACCCGGAGTACTTCGGCTACACCCCGAGGGAGGCGGCGCTGCTGGATCCGCAGCACCGGATCTTCCTGGAATGCGCGGTCGAGGCGATCGAAGCCGCGGGGTATGACCCGGACCGGTTCCCTGGCCTGATCGGGGTCTACGCGGGATGCGGTGAGTCGTCGTACGCCGAGATCCTGCGGGAGCGGCAACGGGAAACGGGCTCGATCAGCGGCTGGGACCTCCGGATCGGTACCTCCCCGGACTACCTGGCCAGCAAGGTGGCCTACAAACTGGGCCTGCGAGGACCGGCGGCCGCGGTGCAGGCGGCGTGCGCGACATCGCTGTACGCGGTGCATCTCGCGGCACGGTCGCTGCTCGCCGGGGACTGTGACCTGGTACTGGCCGGTGGCACGACGGTGCGTGTTCCGGCCGATCTGGATCGGTACCAGGTCGGCGGGATCACCTCGCCCACCGGTGCGTGCCGCCCCTTCGACGAGGGCGCGGACGGGGTGGTCACCGGGGACGGCTGCGGGATCGTGGTACTCAAGCGGCTCGCCGAGGCGATCGCCGACGGTGACCACATCCACGCGGTGCTGCGTGGCTCCGCGGTGAACAACGACGGCCGCGAGCGTGCCGGGTTCACCGCGCCAGGGGTACGCGGACAGGTCGAGGTGGTCCGTGCCGCTCAGCGCTCCGCGGGCGTGCAGCCGTCCACGATCACCTACATCGAGGCACACGGCACCGGGACCAGGGTGGGCGATCCGATCGAGTTCGCCGGGCTGCACGAGGTGTTCGCCGGGGAGGGGCCACGGGCCGAGCCGTGCTGGCTCGGCTCGGTCAAGTCCAATATCGGGCACACCGACGCCGCCGCCGGTGTCGCGGGGTTCATCAAGACGGTGCTGGCCGTGGAACGCGGAGTGATCCCGCCGAGCCTGCACTACACCCGGCCCAACCCGGACATCGACTTCACGGCCGGTCCGTTCGCCGTGGTGACCGAGCCCCGGCCCTGGTCGCCGAAGGGACTGCCACGCCGGGCCGGGGTCACGGCGCGTGGCCTCGGCGGCGGCAACGCGCACGCCGTGCTGGAACAGCCGCCGCTGCCACGACCGTCCACCGGCGAGACGGCCGAACAGCTTTTGCCGCTGTCCGCACGGACTCCGGCCGCTTTGAACGAGGTCGCCGCGCGGCTCGCCGAGCATCTGGCACGTCATCCCGAGCAGGAATTGCGGGATGTGGCTTGGACGCTGCAGACGGGCAGGCGTGAGCACGGAAACCGGCGATACGTGGTGGTGCGGGACCGGGCGGAGGCCGTGCGGGTGCTCACCGGTGACCAGCCGGGGGAACACGGTGGCTCCGGTCCGCTCGCCGCGCTCGGCGAGCGGTGGCTCGCCGGAGAGCCGGTCGACTGGTCGCAGGTCCACAATGGAGCGCCAAGGCGAGTGCCGCTGCCCGGTTACCCCTTCCAGCGCAAGCCGTACCTGCTGGAAGCGCGGGCGGCGCGGGAGCCGGTGGCGCCCATGCCGATCGCCGGGCTGGGCATCGAGGACACGGTGTCCCTGCTGTTCACCGAACTGCTCGGCATCTCGGATATCGACTCGCAGGAGAGCTTCTTCGACCTTGGCGGAGATTCGCTGGTCGCCACCAGGCTGCTGACCAGGGTCGGGCAGTTGCTGCCGGTGGAACTGGAGCTGCGCTCGATGTACCTCGCGCCGTCGATACGGGAACTGACCACGCTGATCAAGGCGCGCCTGCGGGAAGGCGCGGCGGCGCATGGCTGAGATACGAGTGATCGAGCGCGCCAAATCCCAGCCCGTCGTGGCCACCCTGTACTGCTTCCCGCACGCCGGTGGCGCCGCCGGCGAATACGCGCGATGGGCGGCACACACCCCCGGCCTGAAGATCGTGGCCATTCAGCCACCCGGCAGGGCACACAATCTCGGTGAACGGGCATTCGGCTCGATACCGGAACTGGTGGCGGCGATTGTCGGACAGGTGCGGTTCACCCCGCCCTTCGCCCTGTTCGGCCACAGCTTCGGCGCGTTCGTCGCGTACGAGGTGGCCAGGAACCTCGGCCACGCGCCGGTGCGGCTGTTCGTCTCCTCCTGCCCACCCCCACCGCTTCCCGCGCAGCCGCGACCACTGCATCTGCTGACCGACGCCGGACTGCACGCCGAGATCGAACGTCGCTGGGGGCCGCTCCCGGCCGCCGTCGTCGCCGACGAGCGACTGCTGCACGCCGCGCTGGCCTGTTACCGCGCGGATCTGCGGGCACTGGAGACCTATCAGCACACCCCCGCCTCCCCGTTGCGCTGCCCGATCACCGTCCTGACCGGCGACCGGGAACCGCGATCGCCGATGGAGGGCTGGCGTACGCACACCGCGTGCGAGGCCGAAGTGGTCTCCCGGCCGGGTGACCACTTCCACCTCAGGGAGGACCTGGCAGGCCTGGGACGGCTGCTTGCGGCGACGGTGCGTGCCGACGTGAATCGAACCGAACAAAGGATGTCCACATGAGACGGATAGGAGTGGCCGGAGCGGGCACGATGGGGACCGGGGTCGCCCAGTTGTTCGCCGAACACGGCCACCAGGTCGTGTTGCTGGACATCGACCCGGACATCCTGGACCGGGCGGTGCGGGAGATCGCCAGAACCGTTCGGCTCGGTCCGTTGATCCGGCCAGGACTCCCGGTCCGGGAGCCGCAGGAAGTACTCGACAGGATCACCTGCACCACCGAGCCCGGCGAGCTGGCCGGGATCGACTACCTGATCGAGAACGTCACCGAGGATTGGCCGATCAAGCGCGAGCTCTATCGGCGGCTGGACCGGATCTGCCCGCCCTCGGCCATCTTCGGGGTCAACACCTCCGCCATCCCGATCACCAAGGTGGCCGGGTGCACCGGGCGGCCGGAGTTGGTGATCGGGACGCACATCATGAACCCCGCGCCGCTCAAACCGACGGTCGAAGTGATCCGGGGAACCCATACGTCGGCGGAGACCATCGAGCACACCCTCGGACTGTTCCGCGGTGTGGGCAAGGACAGCGTGGTGGTCGGCGACTCGCCGGGATTCGTCACCAACAGGGTCGCGATGCTCACGGTCAACGAGGCGATGTTCCTGGTCTGGGAGCGGGTCGCGTCCGCCGCCGAGGTCGACCAGCTCTTCCAGCAGTGCTTCGGCCACGCCATGGGCCCGCTGGCCACCGCGGACCTCATCGGGCTCGACACCGTACTGCGCTCCCTCGAGGTGCTGTGCGAGGAGTTCCAAGACCCCAAATACCGGCCATGCCCGCTGCTGCGTCGGCTGGTGTACGCGGGACACACCGGACGCAAAGCGGGACAGGGCTTCCACAGCTACGAGACAGGCGAACCGGTCGGGCAGAAGGCGAGCGTGATGTCGTGAGCGACACGAAGACGGACATCCGGCGGTTCGTGTCCGGCCACGCCGGCGGGGCGGATATCGCGGGAGACGAGGATCTGTTCGACAGCGGCCTGGTGAACTCGCTGTTCATCGTGCAGCTGGTCATGTGGCTGGAACGCGGCTTCGGCGTCACCCTCTCGGGCGGGGATCTGGACCTGGACAACTTCCGCACGATCGACGCGATCGCCGCTTTCGTCGCACGTAAATCCGCGCCGGTGAGCACCTGAGATGGACTTCGAACTGTCGCCGGGCCAGCGGGAACTGCGTACCCGGATCATCGATTTCGCCAGAGCCGAGCTGGGCACGGAGCTCGCCGAGTCCGACCGCACGGGCAAAATGGCATGGCAGGACTGGAAACGGTGCGCCGAGTTCGGTGTGCTGGGCTGGCCGGTTCCCGCGGAGTACGGCGGCGGCGGCCTCGACCCGCTGAGCATGATGATCGCACTGGAAGCCCTCGGCTACGGCTGCCAGGACAACGGGCTGGTATTCGCGATCAACAACCATCTCTGGGGTTGCGTGATCTACCTGCTGGAACACGGCAGCCGTCAGCAGAAGGAGCGTTACCTGCCCCGGCTGTGCTCAGGCGGCCTTGTCGGCGCGCACGCGTTGTCCGAGCCGGAGGCCGGATCGGATGTGCTGAACATGCGGACCACCGCGGTGCGCGATGGCGAGCACTACCTCCTCAACGGCACCAAGTGGTTTGTCAGCAACGGCCCGACGGCCGGTCTGTACGTGGTGTTCGCCCGCACCGGTGGGGCGGGCCGGTTTCCGAACCGGCTGTCCGCGTTCCTGGTGCCCGCCGATCTGCCAGGGGTCCGCAAGAGAAGGCAATTCGGCAAGATGGGCTTGCGGGGCACCGAGATGGGCGAGATCGAGTTCGTCGACTGCCGGGTGCCGGTGGCCGATCTGATCGGCACGGAGGGCGCCGGTTACCCGATCTTCACCGGCACCATCGAGTGGGAACGCTCCTTCATGTTCGCCGCCCAGACCGGCGCCATGCAGCGGTTGCTGGACCGGTCGATCGAGCACGCGCGGTCCAGGGAACAGTTCGACAAGCCGATCGGCGCCTTCCAGGGGGTCTCCCACAAGATCGCCGACATGAAGATCCGGCTGGAACTGTCCAGGCTGATCCTCTACCGGGTCGGCTGGCTCAAAGCGCAGGGCCGGTTCGCGTTGCAGGACGCGACGATAGCCAAGATCTTTGTCAGCGAAAGCCTGGTACAGACGGCGATGGCGGCGATGGAGATCCACGGCGCCCGCGGCTACCTTGACGATTTCGGTATCGAACGGGAACTGCGGGACGCGCTCGGCGGGCCCATCTACGCGGGTTCCTCCTCCGTGCAGCGAGGTGTGCTGGCCGAGCTGCTCGGGGTGCGGGGAGGGCTGGCCGGATGACCCGCTCATCAGTGACCGGCACGCTGCGGGTGGAGCTGGATCCGCCGGTCCCCGCCGAACGGGCCGAATACCTGGCCACCCGGGTCTTCTTCGTGTCCGAGACGATCCTGGACTTCACCCTGGTCTGGTCCGGCGATGGGGTACACGCCGTGGACCTGGTGCTGGACGGCGACGCCGATCGCACCGGCCTCGAACTCAAGTTCGCCTGGCTGGTGCGGAGCGATGTGCTGGCCCGCAGGCAGGTCGATCAGCAGGTGCTGTGGTCGATGAGCCCGGTCACACCGCCGAGGGATGTGTTCGACGAGCTGCTGGCCAGTGGCATCGCGATCGAGGCGGGGGACGGGCAGATCGCGCTCGGGGAGCCGGTCTTGTCCCTGCTGAACACGCTCGACCGGTTGATCACCGGGATCGTGCGTGAGGAGTTCGATCCGAAGGAATACCGCTATCCCACCCTGATCCCCACCTCGGTCATGGCCCGGTCCGGGTACTTCCGGTCTTTTCCGCAGATGATGATGTTCGCCTCGCGCCTGCACGGCGACCTGGACACCTACCAGCGGTTCCGCGACCGGCTCGGCACCGGTGAGAACCTCCCGGCCGATCTCAAGGAGTACAGCGGGGATTTCGACCACTGCCTGCCGCCGACCATGTGCTTCCACACCTACCACCAGCTGACCGGGCATACGCTGACCGAGGGACCGACGGTCATCACAGCGCGCGGCAAGTCCTTCCGCTACGAGGCCCGCTACCGGCGATCACTGGAACGCTTGTGGGACTTCACCATCCGGGAGATCGTCTTCCTCGGTTCGCGGGCCGAGGTGCTCGACTGCCGGGAACGGCTGATGCTCCGGTCCCGGGAACTGGTGTCGGCGCTGGGGCTCGGCGGGCGGTGCGAGGTGGCGGGCGACCCGTTCTTCGTCGACGCCGGCCTCGTCGAACGGGTATGGGCGCAGCAGGTACTGAAGCTCAAATACGAGTTCCGATCGCCGATCGAACCGGGCCGCGATCTGGCGGTGTGCTCGTTCAACTTCCATGAGCGATTCTTCGGCGACGCCTACGAGATCACCGGCGCGGACGGCGCGGCGGCGTTCACCGCGTGTGCCGGGTTCGGGCTGGAACGCCTGGCCTACGCCGTGCTTTGCCAGCACGGCACCGATCCCCTCGGATGGCCGGAGGTACTCGCCGGATGACCGCCGTCGCGCAGGCATCGCTGCTGACCCTGTCCGCGCCGACCCGGCCGGGGCTGGAGGAGGCCACCGACCGGCTGTGTGCTCGGCTCGACCGCCTGGACCAGGCCGGATTCGCCACGCTGACCGGGGAATGGCCCGGGCCACGGGCATATCCGTGGCGCCGGGTGCTGGTCAGCTCCGGCCCGGCCGAGGCGGCGCGCCGGCTACGCGGGCGTGACGGCGCCAGGGTGCTGACCGCACTGGCCCGCCGGGACCGGCCGATGGCCTGGCTGTTCGCCGGGGTCGGGGACCAATACCCCGGACTGGCTGCCGGGCTGTACGCCGGGCTCCCCGAATTCCGGGCAAGACTGGACGAGTGCCTGTCCCTGTTGCGCGGGCACGGTCTGGATCTGCGTCCGGTGCTGTACCCGCCGGGCGCCGCGGCGGGGCGATCGCCGGATCTGGCCGCGTTGCTGGACCGGAAGGCGGACACCGCGCCGATCCACCGCACCGAGCTGGCCCAGCCGGTGCTGTTCGCCGTCCAGTACGCACTGGCCAAGACCTGGCAGGCGCTGGGCCTGACCCCGTCCGCCCTGTTCGGATACAGCGTCGGCGAGCTGGCGGCGGCCTGCGTCGCCGGGGTGTTCTCGCTGCCGGACGCGCTGGGGCTGGTGGTCACCAGGGCCCGTCTCATCGATCGGCTGCCCCGCGGTGGCATGCTCGCGGCGGCCGCGCCGGTCGAGGCGATCGCCCCGCACCTGCGGGGATGCACGGTCGCGGCGATCGACGGTCCGGAACTGACCGTGCTCGCCGGCACCGAGGAAACCCTTACGCGGACCGGTGACGCGCTGGCGGCGGCGGGGATCGCCACCCGCAGGCAGCCCGCCACACACGCCTATCACAGCCCGGCCATGGCGCCGATAGCCGAACCGCTGCGGGAGGCGTTCGCCGCGGTGCCTCGGGAGCGGCCACGGATTCCGTTGCTGTCCACCGTGACCGGTGACTGGCTGGAGGCCGACCGGGCCACCGATCCGGGCTACTGGGCGAATCAGGTCATCGCACCCCTGCGGTTCGCCGATGGCCTCACCCGGCTCTGGGCACGCGGCTCACCCGTGGTGCTGGAACTGGGGCCCGGCCGCGGGCTGTCCCGGATCCTGCTGGCGGACCCCGGCTTACCCGCCGACGCGGTACTGACGCGCACGTTGCCGGGTGCGTTCGAGCGCACGCCGGACCGGACGGTGGTGCTGGAGACGGCCGGAAGGTTGTGGGCCGCCGGTATCGATCTTGACTGTCCCCCCTTCGAGATCGGGCAGGGGGCGAGCTGAGGAGACATGGACACCGTTTCGCACGTTCCGCTCTCCGTCGGTCAGCAGGCGCTGTGGCTCTCCTGGATGCTCGAGCCCGAACAGCCCATTCACCTGATCCCCATGCAACTGCTGGTGCGTGGCGCACTGGAGATGTCTCGGCTCCACGCCGCGGTGACCGCGCTGGGAGAGGCCTATCCGCAGCTACGGGGGCGAGTCGAGAAGATTCCGGGTGGGCAGGTGCTCAGCTGGAAGGATGCCCCGGAGATCCCGGTGGTGGAGAAGGTCACGGAACTGGAGCGGGTTCAGGCCGTGCGGCAGACCTGGCAACAGCCGTTCGACCTGACCAAGGGCCCGCTGGCCAGGGTGCATGTGTTGCGAGGCCGGGACTACACGGTGTTCCTGGTGACCGTGCACCACCTCGTGGCCGATGGGGAATCGATCTTGATCCTGTTCGAGTCGCTCCGGCAGGCATACGAGGGGCAGGCTCTGACCCCTGCCGACCAGGTTGGCCCGCTCGTCGAGTTCGCCCGGCGATCCCGGGCATTGGCCGATACCTCGCTGGGAGACCCGGCCCGGGCGCATTGGCGGCGGGTACTGGGCACCGAGATGCCGCCGGTGTACCTGGCGCCGACGGGGGATGGCACCTATCTGATGCATCAGGCCGACGTGCCCGCGACGCTGGCCGAGCGGTTACGTGCGCGGGCCCCGGAGCTGGGCGTCTCGTACTTCACCGTGTTGTTCGCCGGGTACCTGGTGACTTTGCGCAGCTGTACCGGCGTGGACGACCTGCTGGTATCCCTTCCCTTCCACGGTCGTACCGAACCCGGACTGCGGGACACGATCGGCTATTTCGTCAACGCGTTGCCCTTCCGGCACCGGCTCACCGCGACCGATACCTACGCCGAACTGGTGACCCGGCTGCGGTTGGAGCTCAAGGCCTGTTACACCCACGGTGAGCTTCCGCTCCCGGCGATCATGCGGGAGGTGCGGCTCGTCGGGCCTGAAGCCGGAAAACGCACTCGGCAGACCATCTTTCAGTACTGGCACGCGGGAGCGCGTGCTGGCGTGGATCTACAGCGGCTGGTCATGGGCGATTGTGTGCTGAGCTTGCTGGAGAACGAAAGCAGCGCCGGCTTCGCGATGACGATGCATGTCCGCGAGGGCAGCTCCGGCACCCTGGTGCTCTGGAAGGACCCCGAGGGGTTGGTGGGTGCCGAGCGGGTGCGGACGCTTGCCGAGGTCTACCTGACCGTGCTCTCCGCCATCGCGGACGATCCAGGGAGCGGGATCGCTCCGGTCCGAACCGGACACGCCGGGTGGTCGTGAAGTCAGCCATAGCCGGCTATCTGCCACGGCTGCTGGTCGCCGCGCTGGTGGAGTGGATCGGCAACGGCCTGTTCTTGGCGGCCTCCGCGGTGTACTTCGTCCGCGTCGCCGGTCTGTCCGAGCAGTCCGTCGGCTTCGGTTTGATGCTCGCGGGTCTGGCGGCGCTGGGAGCGGCCGTGCCGATGGGCACGCTGGCCGACCGGATCGGAGTACGGCGCGCATTGGTCGTGCTGAATCTCTGGCGTGCGGCGACCATGTGCGGCTATCTGCTGGTAGACGGCTGGTGGGGATTTCTGCTGGTCACCGCGGCGGCGGTGACCGGCGACCAGTCGATGCAACCGCTCACCCAGGCACTGGTCGGCGAACGGGTGACGCCGGAGATGCGGAGCCGGGTGCTGGCGGTCCACCGCACCGCGCTCAACGTGGGGATGAGCATTGGCGGACTGGCCGCCGCCGTCCCGCTGGCGATCGGCACCCTTGCCGCGTATCAATGGATGTTCGGTTTCGCGGCTTGCACCTTCGTGCTGGCCGCGATCCTGATCGCCGGGCTGCCCCCTGTCGCCCGCCCGGTCCCGGTGGCACGGCCGATCAGCGGGCTTCGCATGCTGCGTGACCGGCGGCTGCTCGCGTTCGCCGGCTACGACAGCGTGCTGGCCCTGTGGCTGCCGATCATGTACATCGCGTTCCCCCTCTGGCTGACCGGCCAGACCACGGTCCCGGCCAGTGCCATCGGACCGCTCCAGGTGGTGAACACGGTGCTCTGTGTGCTGCTCCAGGTGCCGTCCAGCAGGCTGGCCACCGATCCCCGCTCGGCGATCAGGGTGTACGCCGCGGGCCCGGGCTTCCTCGCACTCGCCTGTCTCGCCCTCGTCATCACGCCACTGTTGTCGACGCCGCTGGCGATTGCCGGATTCGCGGTCGCCATCGTGCTCTTGACCTTGGGCGAACTCTGTCACGTCAACGCCTCGTGGACGCTGTCCTATGCCATCGCGCCGGAGGCACAGCGTGCCCAGTTCCTGTCGGGGTTCGGGCTCGGCCGGATCAGCAGTACCCGGGTTTACGGCCCGATCCTGATGACCGGCGTGGTGCTCGCCATGGGCACCGCGGGGTGGCTGGTGCTGATGGGCGTGTTCATCCTCGCGGTGGGCGTCCCGTCCAGACTGGCCCGGTTCATCCACTGAGGTCCGCGATCGGGCTCCGGAAAGTTTTGCGCGATCAAGAATCGTATTTCTGAATCGATTGTGGCGAGTTCATCTGCCGGTTGCTTGTAAACGTATCCTACGGTGCGGGTGTCGGTTAATATCCGACGCCATTACTAAATGTAGTCAGTCGAGTGTCGATGGTGGTCGAAAAGTCGGGCGCGAAATGCCGCCCGAGGTCGGCAAGACGTGGATAGATGCAACATATGGTCCTAGATCGTGGGCCATTCGGCCCAAAACAACGGAATTCGTATTCCTCGGGGCGGCCGGTCGTCTTAACCTTGCGTAATTCTTCACCTGAATGGTCACTGGGGAGCAAGATGAAGTCCACGCCGTTGTTGTCGTGCGCCCGAAAAGCCTCGGTGCGACTGCTCGACGCCCGATGACACCAGGCGGCTGTGTCAGCCGATTCGACGTGCACGCCCGGCAATCGCCCGACCGGATCGCGGTTTTCGAGCACGGCACCGTGCTCACTTACGCCCGGCTCGCCGGGCTCGCGGGTGGCCGAGCGCTGCGGTTGCGTGACGCCGGTGTCCGGCCGGGGGAGCGGGTCGGGCTCCTCACCGGGCACGGCAGCGCCGCGATCGCGGCGATCCTCGGCACCCTCGCCGAGGGCTGCACCTACGTCCCGCTGGACCCGACCTTCCCCCGGGAGCGTCTCGAGTACCAGCTCGCGACCGCGCGGGTGACCGCCGTGCTCGCCGATCCGGAGTACATCGATCTGGCGGAGTCCTTGTGCCGCAACGGATCCGCGCGGCTGGTGCGTTCGGGCACGGAGACCGCGCCGCTCCCGGTGCCCGAATCCGATCCGGACAGCCCCGCGTATGTGCTGTTCACGTCCGGGTCCACCGGCAGGCCGAAGGCCGTCGCGCAGACCCACCGCAACCTCCTGCACGTCGTCGACAACCAGATCGCCGCGCTCGGCATCACCGCGGCCGACCGGCTCAGCCTGCTCGCGTCGTTCGGCTTCGACGCGGCGATCCCGGACCTCTACCCGGCACTGCTCACCGGCGCCGCGCTCGTACCGGTCGACTTGCGCGCGCACGGCCTCGCCCACGCCGCGCGCGAGCTGGCCCGGCACGAGGTGACCGTCTACCACTCGACGCCCACGGTCTACCGGCATCTGCTCGACGTCCTCGGCGAGACCGGCCTCCCGTCCGTGCGGACCGTGCTGCTCGGTGGCGAGCAGGCGACCCACGCCGACGTCCGCCGCGGCCGGTTCGCGCCGGAGTGCGTGTTCGTCAACGGCTACGGCGCCACCGAGGTGACTTTCACCGCGCAGTACCGGACGACCGCTGCCGAGCTGGGTCCGGACGCCGACGGGCCGCTGCCGATCGGGCGCGCGCTACCCGGGTTCACGCTCACCGTGCTGGACAGCGGCGAACTGGAGGTGCGCGGACGGCACCTTGTCGACGGCTACCTCGGCCGGCCGAGCCCGGCGTTCGGGGTGACCACCGACGGCGGCCGTCGCTACCGGACCGGCGACCTCGCCACGCTGCTGCCTGACGGGAACCTCGTCTGCCTCGGCAGGCTCGACCGGCAGGTCAAGGTCCGCGGCTTCCGGGTGGAGCTGACCGAGATCGAGGCAAGGCTCGCCGAACAGCCCGGCGTGGCCGAAGCCCGCGCGATCGTGCGCGACGGCGACCTGCTCGCCTACGTGACCGCGGCAGGCCCGCGTCCGGACGGCCGGGTGTTGCGGGCCGCGCTGGCGGACGTCCTGCCCGGCTACTCGGTACCCGCGGCTGTCGCGGTGCTGGACGGTTTTCCGCTGACCGTCACCGGAAAACTCGACGAACGGGCGCTGCCGGACCCGCGGGCGGCCGCGACCGTCCCGGCCGAGCGGCTGACCCCGGCCGAGGAACGCGTGCACCGGATCTGGTGCGCGGTGCTGGGCCGTGACCGGGTCGGGCGCACCGAGGCGTTCTTCGACGCCGGTGGTGACTCACTGCGGCTCGGGCGGGTGCAGGCGGGGCTGGGGGACGAGTTCGGGGTGGACGTCCCGCTGCTCACCCTGTTCGAGCGCACGACGATCGCCGGGCAGGCCGCCTGGCTCACGGAGTCCACTTCGGACAGTCCGCCGCCGGTTGCCGCGGAGGAGCAGGGCGGGGATCTCATCGCCGTCGTCGGGCTGGCCTGCCGGTTCCCCGGCGCGCCGGACGCCACGTCGTTCTGGTGGAACCTCTGCGCGGGCGTCGACTCGATCCACGACTACGCCGACGACGAGCTGGCGGCACTGGGCATCGGGCCGGGCTTGCGTGCCGACCCGGCGTACGTGCGGGCGGGTGGCCGGATCGAGGATGTCGAGGAGTTCGACGCCGGGTTCTTCGGGTTCACCGCCGACGAGGCCGCGCGGACCGACCCGCAGCACCGGCTGTTCCTCGAAACGGCGTGGCGGGCACTCGAGGACGCGGGACGCGATCCCGCCGCCGAGACCGGGCCGGTCGGGGTGTTCACGGCCACCTCGGTGAACCGCTATTTCCTGTTCCACCTGTTCGGCAATCCGGCGGTGACCGGTGACGTCGACCCGGACGACTGGGAGGGGCGGCTGACCGGCCGCCAGCTCGCCGACCACCTGCCAGGCCAGGTCGCCTACCGGCTCGGGCTGACCGGACCGTCGGTGGCCGTGCAGAGTGCTTGCTCCAGTTCGCTCGCGGCGGTGGCGCTGGCCGCGCAGAGCCTCGCGGACTACCGATGTGACGTCGCGCTGGCCGGAGGGGCGAACGTGACGTGGCCGCGGTACCGCGGTGGCGGGCTCGTCTCACCGGACGGCCGGTGCCGCGCGTTCGACGTCGCCGCGGTGGGCGCCGGATTCAGCTCGGGCGCAGGGGTGGTCGTACTGCGGCGGCTGGCGGACGCACTCGCCGACCGCGACCACGTCTACGCCGTGCTGCCCGGCTGGGCGATCACGAACGACGGCCCGGACCGGGCGGGCTACGCCGTGCCGGGACCGGCGGGGCAGGCGGCCGCGGTGGCCGAGGCACTGGCCGTCGCGGAGGTCGCCCCGGACGAGGTGGCGCTGCTCGAAGCCCACGGCAGCGGCACCCCGCTTGGCGACGCGATCGAGGTGGCCGCGCTTAACCGCGTCTATCGGGACACGCCACCGGAAACGTGTGCGCTGGGCTCGGTGAAGACGAACATCGGGCACCTCGACGCGGCGGCGGGCGTCGCCGGGCTGATCAAGGCCGTGTTGTCCGTGCGGCACGGCGTCATCCCGCCGAGCCTGCACTTCACCGCCCCGCATCCGGAGGCCGACCTGGCGGGCGGCCCCTGGTACGTCCCGGCGAAGGCCGCCGACTGGCCCGCTCGCGAGCGGCGGGTGGCCGGGGTCAGTTCGTTCGGCATGGGTGGCACGAACGTGCACATGATCGTGGCGGAAGGCCCTGCCGTCCCGGCACGGCCGGCGGCACGCGGCCTGTTCGTGCTGCCGGTGTCCGCGCGTGACGCGAAGGCGTTGCGCGCGGCGGTGTCCCGGCTGCGCGAGCGGCTCGCCACGGACGCGCTGGACCTCGGGGACGTGGCGTACACGCTTTCGGTCCGGCGGGCGTTCGCTTGCCGCGCCGCAGTGGTGGCCGACTCGGTCGCGTCGGCGGTCGCCGCGCTCGATGCGTTGCTGGCGAACGAAACCGACGTCGAGGGCCCGGCCGGGGCGGAGCGGGACCTGGCTGCCGACTGGGCCGGGGGCGGCGACCTCGACTGGGCCGCGCGGTTCGACGGCGGTGAGCCGAGGCGTGTCCCGTTGCCGGGCTATCCGTTCCAGCGGGAGCGGCACTGGATCGACCCACCGCCTCACCACACATCCGACCAGGAGAACACTCGGTGACCGACACCTTGCCCATCGCGGGCGGCCATGGCCCGCCACTGTCCTATCCGGACACCACGCTCACCGGGCTGATCCTCGCCCAGGCCGCGCGTACCCCGGACGCCGTCGCCGTCCGGCAGGGGGACGCCCGGCTCACCTACCGCGAACTGGTCGCGTCGGCGACCGGCGTCGCCCGGTTGCTGCGGGCCAGGGGTGCCGGGCCAGGCACCCGCGTCGGCGTCTGCTCCGACCGGCGGCCGGAGCTGATCTCGACCGTCGTGGGCGTACTGCTGTCCGGGGCCGTCTACGTGCCGCTCGAACCCGGCGGCCCGAAGACGCGACTGGCCGAAATCGTCGCGGACGCCGGAATCACCCTCGTCGTCGGCGACTGGGCGAAGGCCGAATTCGGTGCTGTGGAAGGCATCGAGGCTCTCGACGTGCCCCCGCCCGCGGAGGGGCCCATCGAGTGCCCCGCCGGACCGGACGACCTCGTCCACCTTCTCTACACGTCCGGCTCCACCGGCCGGCCCAAGGGTGTGCTGACCAGTCACCGCAACGTGGTCGCGTTCGTCACCGGGTTCGCCGCCGCCCTCGAGATCCGGCCCGGCATCCGGACGCTCGGCATCTCCTCGCTCGCCTTCGACGCCTTCACCATTGACGTGTTCGTCCCGCTGGCGCACGGCGGATCGGTCCAGCTCGCCGGCGCCGCCGACCGGGCCGACCCCGAACGGCTGCGGCGGTTCCTCGTCGAGCACGACGTCGAGTGGGGCTTCGTCACGCCGACGCTGCTGTCCATGATGGACCCCGCGGCCGTTCCCGGCTGGCGCGTCATCGCCTGCGGTGGCGAGCCGGTGCCCGCGGACCTCGCCGCGCGCTGGCTGCCGGGACGGCGGTTCTTCAACGCCTACGGCCCGACCGAGACCACCGTGGCGGTCGTCATCGACGAGGTCACCGGCATCCCTGCCGACCCGCTGCCACTCGGCCGCCCGACGCCGAACCACCGGGCGTACGTCGTGGACGCCGAGCTGCGGCCGGTCGCGCCCGGCGAGCTCGGCGAGCTGCTCATCGGCGGTCCTGGCCTCGCGCGTGGCTACCTCGGCAGCCCGGAGCTGACCGCCGCGAAGTTCATCGATGACCCGAACACGCCGGGGGAACGGCTCTACCGCACCGGCGATCTGGCTCGCGAGCTGCCCGACGGCCGTCTCGAGTTCGCCGGCCGCGCCGACCGGCAGGTGAAGGTCCGCGGCCAGCGGATCGAGCTGGGTGAGGTGGAGGCCGCGCTCACGACCCACCCGGACGTCGATGCCGCCGCCGTGACGGCCGTCCCCGGGCCGACGGGCATCCGGCTGGTGGCCTTCCTGGCACCGGCGTCCGCACCGTCCGATGTGGACACACTCGGCCGGGACCGGCTCACCGCGGCGATGCGCCCGGCCGCGGTCCGGGTGCTCGACCGCCTGCCGGTCAACCCGGTCACCGGCAAGATCGATCGGCCCGCGCTGCGCGACCTCGCCGAAGCGGCGCTGGCGGGACAACGAGGGGAGGATCTCGGCCCGCTCGGCACCCCGGCGGAACGCGCGGTCGCGGCCATCTGGCGGCGTGTGCTCGGCGACGGCGCGGGCACGGATTTCCTCGCCTCTGGCGGGAACTCGATCGCCGCGATGCGCCTGGTCGCGGCGCTGCGGGCGGAGCTGGCCGCGGACGTCGCCACGGAGGACGTCTTGGCGGGCGGCACTCTCGACGGGCTCATCCAGCGGGTCGCGGCCGCGCCGCCGCTGACCGGGCCGGGGCTGAGGACCGGGCACGCGCCCGCGCTGTCCCCGCCGCAGCGGCGGCTGTGGTTCCTCGACCAGCTCGCCCCGGACGCCGCGCCGTACAACATCGCGATGGCGTTCCGGCTGACCGGCGCACTGGACGTCGACGCGCTGCGCCACGCCTTGCGCGCGGTCGCCGAGCGGCACGACGTGCTTCGCTGGCGGATCCGGGCCGTCGACGGCGCACCGCTGGCGGATCGCCTGCCACCGGCGGACGTTCCGCTGCCGGTGGCACCGGTCACCGAGGACGGTCTGCGTGCCCGGCTGGCCGCGGACGCCGCGACGCCGGTGCGGCTCGACCGCGAGGCTCCCTGGCGCGTGCGGCTCTACCGGCTCGGCGAGACGGAGCACGTGCTCGGCTTCACGGTGCATCACGCGGTGTTCGACGGCTGGTCGCAGGACCTGTTGTGCGCGGACCTGTCGACGGCCTACCGGGTTGAGCCGCTCCCGCCGCCGGTGGCGTCCTATGCGGACTACGCGGTGTGGCGGGCCGGACGCGACGAACGCCGGGAGGCGGTGGACGTCGACTGGTGGACCGGACATCTCGCCGGTGCACCGGCCACAGTGGACCTTCCGCGGGACCGGCCGCGCCCCGCCGTGCAGACTTACCGGGGCGCGAGCCTGCGTCAGTCCTTTTCGGACAGCGTCGCCGAGTCGGTACGGGCACTGGCCGCCCGCACCGGCACGACCCGTGCCGGGGTGCTGCTCGCCGCGTTCGGCCAGCTGCTGCGGCGGCTCACCGGCGCGACCGACCACCTGGTCGCCACGGTCGTCGCGGACCGGCAGCTCGCCGAGTGGCAGGAGGTCGCGGGGTTCTTCGTGGACATCGTGCCGGTGCGGCTGCGGGCCGACGACGCCGCGGACTTCGCGACGCACGTCCGCGGCGGCGGCGCGGAACTCCTCGCCGCGACCGCGCATCCGGCCGCGCCGGTCGAGCGGCTCGTCGAGGCGCTCGGCGTGCCCCGTGATCCCGCGCACGCCCCGCTCGTGCAGGTGATGTTCAACGTCCTGAACTTCACCGAGCCGCGGCTGGACCTGCCCGGCGTGGCCTCGGCGTGGCTGCCGGTCGACAAGCCGGGGTCACCGTTCGACCTCACGGTGTACGTCCACGACGACGGCGTCGAACTGCTGTACAACCCGGACCTGTTCGACCACACCCGGATGACCGGGCTCGCCGAGGACTACGTCGCGCTGCTCGGCGCGCTGGCCGCGGCGCCGGACGCGCCGGTCGGGACAACCGAGCCGGAGCTGCCGCGGGCGGGTGTCCGCACCGCCGCGCCGGACGCGGCGACCCGCGCCAGGGCACGGCCTCCGGCGGTGGTCGCGGACCCGGCGGCGGCCGCCGCGACCGAGGCCGTGATCGCCCGTGCCTGGTGCGACATCCTTGGCGTCGCCGAAGTCGGGCATACCGACAACTTCTTCGACGTGGGCGGGCATTCACTCGCGCTGGCCCGCGTGCACGCCCAGATCACCGCCCGGCTCGGCCGCCGGATCCCGATGGTCGACCTGCTCAGCCATCCCACCGTCCGCGCCCTCGCCGCGCATTTGCACTCCGGCGGCGACGCCGGCCCGGAGCTGGCCCGCGCCGCCGAGCGCGTCGCGGCCCGCCGCGGCCGCACCCAGACCAGAAGACCCCGTCGCACCGCCGGCCCGGCCGGCACCTGATAGGAGCACCACCGTGACCCACCTCCCCGAAACCGGCACCGGCGATCCCGGAGCCGAACCGATCGCGATCATCGGACTGGACGTGCGCGTGCCCGGCGCGCGTGACGCCCGGCAGTTCTGGCGCAACCTCGTCGACGGCGTCGAGTCGATCGTGCCGGCCACCCGTGAGGAGATGATCGCCCGCGGCGCCGAACAGGCCACTGTGGACGATCCGAGCTGGGTGAACGCCACCACCGTGGTCGACGGCTTCGACGAGTTCGACGCCGAACTGTTCGGCATGACCAGCCGCGAAGCCGAGATCACCGACCCGCAGCATCGGCTGTTCCTCCAGTCGTGCCACGCCGCGCTGACCGACGCCGGTTACGACCCGGCCCGCTTCAGCGGCGCGATCGGCGTCTACGGCGGGTCCGGGGGCACCGGTTATCTGAAGGAGAACCTGCTTCGCAACGAGCGGATCCTCGCCTCGCAACACGGCGGTATCGGCATCTCGACCGGCAACCAGCCGAGCTACCTGACGACCTCGGTGTCGTACAAGCTCGACCTGCGCGGCCCGAGCCTCGCGGTGTTCACCGCCTGCTCGACGTCCCTGGTCGCGGTGCATCTGGCCTGCGAGGCGTTGCGCAACGGCGAGTGCGACATGGCGCTGGCAGGCGGGGTCAACCTGGAGATGCCGCACGGCATCGGCTACCTGGGTGTCGACGGTTTCACGTCGCCGGACGGCCACGTGCGTGCGTTCGACGCCGACGCCAACGGCACGGTCTGGAGCAGCGGCGCCGGGGTCGTGCTGGTGAAGCGGCTGTCGCAGGCGATCGAGGACGGTGACCACATCCGGGGTGTCGTACTGGGCAACGCGATCAACAACGACGGCGCCACCAAGGTCGGCTTCTCCGCGCCCAGCGTGTCCGGGCAGACCGAGGCGGTCGCGCAGGCCGTCGGCATGGCGGGGGTCGACCCGCGCACCGTCGGCTACGTCGAGGCGCACGGCACCGGCACCGCGCTGGGTGACCCGATGGAGATCACCGCACTGTCCACTGTGTACGGGAACGGGGTCGCGGACACCGGCTGGTGCGCGATCGGCTCGGTGAAGTCCAACATCGGCCACCTTTCGCAGGCGGCGGGTGTCGTCTCCTTGATCAAGGCCGTGCTCGTCATGGAGCACGGGCTGATCCCGCCGACCATCAACTACCACGAACCCAACCCGGATATCGACTTCCCGGCGAGCCCGTTCTACCCGGCGCGCGGATTGACGAAGTGGGAGGCGGACCGGGCGCCGCGGCGGGCGGGCGTCAGCTCGTTCGGCGTCGGCGGCACCAACGCGCACGTCGTGCTTGAGGAGGCACCGGTCCTCGAGCGTTCCCGGACACCGCATCCAGCGCATCTGCTGCGGGTGTCGGCCAACACCGCGGAAGCACTTTCGGCCGCGGTCGATGGGCTGGCCGAGCGGCTCGCCGGGGATGTCGACCTCGACCTCGCCGACGTGGCCCACACCCTGGCCACCGGGCGCACCGAGTACTCGCACCGCGCGGCCGTCGTCGCCCGTGACCCCGAGGACGCGGTCGAGGGGCTGCGGGACTCGCGGCGCCTCGTGTCCGCACAGGCCGCGGAGACGAACGTGGCGTTCCTCTTTCCCGGGCAGGGTTCGCAGTACGCCGGGATGGGTGCCGAGCTGTACCAGGCCGAGCCGGTGTTCGCCGCGGCCGTCGACGAATGCCTGCGGCTGCTCGAGCCCGGGCTACCGGAGTTGCGCGACCTGATCTTCTTGCCCGGTGGCGAGCAGGCGCTGCGGGAAACCCGCGTGACCCAGCCCGCGTTGTTCGTCGTCGAGTACGCGTTGGCGATGCTGTGGCAAAGCTGGGGCGTGCGGCCCGCGGCGATGATCGGTCACTCGGTCGGCGAGTACGTCGCCGCCACCGTCGCCGGGGTCTTCACCATGGCGGACGCACTGAACCTGGTCACCACGCGCGGCCGCCTGATGCAGTCGATGCCTGCCGGGGCGATGCTGGCCGTCCAGCTCGACGAGGAAAGCGTTGCCACGCGGCTGCCGGACACGCTCGCGATCGCCGGGGTGAACGGGCCCGGCACCTGCGTCGTCGCCGGGCCGTCGGACGCGATCGAGGACTTCGCGGCGACGCTCAAGGCCAGCGGCGTGCAATGCCGTGAGCTGGTGACCTCGCACGCGTTCCACTCGCCGATGATGGATCCGGTCCTCGCCGAGTTCACCGCGGCCGTCGCCGCCGTCACTCGCACCGCGCCCGAGCTGCCGTTCCTGTCGAACGTCACCGGCGACTGGATCACCGACGCCCAGGCCACCGACCCCGCCTACTGGGCCTCCCACCTGCGTCAGGCCGTCCGGTTCGGTGACTGTGTCAAGAACCTGTTCGCCCGCGGCGGCCGCTGGGTGCTCGTCGAATGCGGCCCCGGTCATCAGCTGTCCGGGCTGGCCCGCGGCCAGGTCCCGAAGGGCATGCCCGCGCCGCAGCCGAGCCTGCCGGGCCGGGCCGAGCGCATCGGCGACGTCGAAACCCTGTATGGCGCGGCCGGTCTCTTGTGGACGAACGGGGTTTCCCTCCAAGCGCGGACGTTCGGCGCACCCGGCCACCGGGTACCGCTGCCCGGCTACCCGTACGCGCGCAAGCGGTACTGGGTCGATCCGGACCCGGTCACCGCCACCCAGCCCGCGCGGCGAAGTGGTCCGCTGCCCCTTTCCCAGTGGTTCGCGGTCCCGGCGTGGCGGCAGGCGGAACCTGAGCTGAGACGCGAGCCCTTCGCGAACGCGCTCGTCTTCGCCGCCGACGACGTCCTGCCCGGCCTGCTGCGCGAAGCGGGTGTGACGGTCACCGAGGTGCGGCCCGGCGACGGGTTCGCCGCGACGGAGACCGGATTCACCGTCCGGCCCGGGGTGCGCGAGGACTACGACGCGCTCGTGGCCGCGCTGCCCGCCCGGCCGGAGCGGATCGTGCACGCCTGGGCGCTGGCCGGGAACGAGCGCGGCATGGCCGCCCAGGACCACGGGTTCTTCAGCCTGCTCAACCTCGTCCAGGCGTGGGGTGAGCCGGTGCGGATCGACGTGGTGAGCACCGGCACCGCCGACGTCACCGGCACCGACCTGACCCGCCCCGAGCACGCGACCCTCGCGGGCATCGCCAGGGTGGTGCCGCTGGAGGTGCCGGGCACGGTGGTGCGCCGGATTGACGTTATCGACGTACTCGACACCGTCGCCGAGCTGTTCCGCCCGGCCGACGCGGCGGCCGAAGTCGCGCTGCGGGCCGGCCGTCGCTGGGTGCTGGGCTACACCCAGCTCGAACTGCCCGCGGCTACCGAGCCGGTGTTGCGGGACGGCGGCCGGTACCTGATCACGGGCGGGACCGGCGGTATCGGCATCACCATCGCCGAGGACCTCGCCCGCCGAGTGCGGGCGAAGCTCGTGTTGCTTGCCCGCGCCGGGCTGCCGCCGCGAGCGGGGTGGGACGCGCACCTCGCCGCGCACCGTGGCACCGACCGCGCCGGGCGCACGATGCTCGCCGTACGGCGGATGGAGGCCGCGGGCGCGGTGGTGCACGTCGTCGCCGCCGACGTCACCGACACGGCGCGCCTGCGCGAAGTGCGTGAGCTGGCCGAGCGCGAGTTCGGCGGCCTCGACGGGATCGTGCACGCCGCCGGGTTGCCCGGCGGCGGCGTCGCCGAGGTGAAGGAGCGGGCCGCGGCCGAGGCCGTGCTGGCCCCGAAGATCGCCGGGACGCTGGCTCTGGCCGAGGCGTTCGCCGATCTGCCGATGGACTTCGTCGCGCTGTGCTCGTCGATCACCGCGGTGGTCGGCGGAATCGGGCAGGTCGACTACTGTGCCGCCAACAACTTCCTCGACGCTTACGCGCGGGGCGGTCACGGCTGGCTGGCGCGGCTCGTCTCGCATGCCTGGGGTGGCTGGGACGAGGTCGGCATGGCCGCGGAGGTGGCCGCGCCGACCGCGATCCGCACCACCCGGTCGCGGGCACTCGGCCCGGTCGAGCACCCCGTGCTCACCACACGCACCGAGGACGGCGCGCACGGGCTCATCTCGGCGGCCACGCACTGGCTGCTTGACGAGCACCGGATCGCCGGGGTGCCGGTGGTGCCGGGCACGGGACATCTGGAGACCGTCCGCGCGGCGGTGGCCGCGGCGCTGCCGAAGCCCGGTGACGGACACGTCGTCGAACTGCGGGACGTCGTGTTCCTGGAGCCGTTCGGCGTCCCGGACGGCGCCACCGCGGAGTATCGCGTGGAGTTCGACGGCGAGGAGTTCACCGTGACCAGCCACGTCGCCGGCGCGAGCCGGACCCACGTGCGTGGATCCGCCGGGTGGATCGCGGCCGGGTCGGCGTCCACTGTGGATATCGAGACTGTGGACATCGAGGCGGTGACCGGGCGGACCGCGCCGATCGACGACGGGAACGGCTTCGGCACCGCCCGAACCAGCATGGTCACCTTCGGTCCGCGCTGGGCGGCGCTGCGCGAACACCGCATCGGCGTACAGGAGGAGCTGGCCACGATCACGGCCCCCGATGCGGCGACGGGTGACCTCGGCGCGTGGGGGCTGCACCCGGCGCTGCTGGACGTCGCGACCGCGTTCGGCCGCGGCCGGGGGAGCGGTACTTATCTGCCGATGGGCTACGGCCGAATCGTCGTGCACGACGCGCTCCCGGCGAGTTTCCGCAGCCACCTGCGCTACCGCGAGTCCGGCGGCGACCAGGTGGTGGCGGCCGACCTCTCGCTGTGCGACGAGACCGGGCGCGTGCTCGTCACGATCGAGGATTTCGTGCTGCGCCAGGTCGATCAGGACGCCGTCGGCGGCGGCCTGACTTCGGCGTCCACAGTGTCCGCGGCGTCCACTGTGGGCACTGTGGGCACTGTGCCGACGTCGACCGGGATCCGTCCGGTGGACGGTGCCGAGGCGTTCGTCCGGGCGCTGGCCCCCGGCCTCGGCGGGCAGGTGGTGATCACCACCCTTCCGGTGCGGGAGCTGATCGAGCGCCAAGTGAGCGTCGAGGAGCTGGACGAGCTCGGTGAGGCGCCGGTGAACATGTCGGAGGATGACTATGTCGCCCCGCGCACCGACCTGGAGGCCGAGATCGCCCGCCAGTGGACCGAGCTGCTCGGCGTGGAGAAGATCGGTGTGCACGACGACTTCTTCACCCTCGGCGGCAACTCGCTGGTCGCCATCCAGCTCATCGCCCAGGTGCGTAAGGCCACCGGCACGCGGCTGGCGATGAAAACGCTGTTCGAAGCGTCCACAGTGGCCACTCTGGCCGAGCGGATCGAGGAATTGCGCGCCGGCAAGGCCGATGCGCCCGCCGAACCCGCCCGGACCACCATCCCGAAGCTCGAACGCTGAGTCGTGACTGCCCTTGAGGATGCAGCGGTGACGTGCCACAGGTGCGCCCAATGTGGCATTGGGGACGCTCAACGGCTCCAATGCCACATTGGGGGCGCCGAGCCAGCCACCGGCACGCCACCGGCACGCCACCTTTGCCTTACGCCTCAATAAAGACTGAGAACAGGAAATCATGAGCGACACGAAGGAATGGACGTTCCCGGCCTCGTTCGGGCAGGAGCGGATCTGGCTGTCCGGCCAGCTCGACCCGGCGTCCCCGGTGTACAACCTGCACTGCCGGGCCCGGCTGGACCGCCCGCTGACCGTCGCGCAGTGGCGCACCGCGCTCGGCGTCGTCGTCGGGCGGCACGAGGCGCTGCGCACGTCGTTCCGCATGGACGGCGGCGCGCTCATGCAGGTGGTGCACGCCGAGGTGCCGATCGAGCCCGAGGTGCACGACCTGCGGGACCTGCCGGCCGATGCTCGCGGCGACCGGCTCACCGAACTCGTCGGTGAGGTTTTGGGCGAGGCCATCCCGCTCGACTCGCCGCCGCCGTGGCGGGCCCAGTTATGCCGCATGGCCGACGACGAGTGGTTGCTCACGTTCGTCGTGCACCACACCGTGTTCGACGCCGGCTCGGTGCTGGTGCTGGGGACCGAGCTTGGCGAGGCGTGCGACGCCGTGTTCGAGGGCCGCGAGCCGAAGCTGCCCGAGCTGGCCATCCAGTACCCGGATTACTCGGCTTGGCAGCGCGGGCAGCTCGAAACGTCCCGCGAACAGCTGGACTTCTGGCGGACGCGGCTCGCCGGGCTGCCGCCGGTGCACGGCCTGCCCACCGACCGGCCGCGACCGGCGGAGCTGACGTTCGCCGGTGACCAGGTGGACTTCGCCCTCCCGGACGGATTGATCGACCGGGTCGGCGAGCTGGGCCGGGAGCTGTCGGCGTCGCCGTTCATGGTGCTGCTGGCCGGTTACGCGGCACTTCTGTCGCGACTGTCCAGAGTGGACGACATCGTCGTCGGTGTCCCGTTCGCCGGCCGCGAACTACCCGAGCTGGCCGACCTGATCGGCATGTTCGTCAACCAGCTGGCCGTGCGCGTCGACTGTTCGGGCGCACCCGCGTTCACCGAGCTGGTCGGCCGGGTCCGGACCACGCTGCTGGAGGCGATCGACCACAGCCAGGTGCCGTTCCAGGCGGTCGCCGAGGCGGCCGGGGCCGAGCGCGATCCCGGCGTGCAGGCGCTGTATCAGCTGGGGTTCAACTTCCTGCCCGACTCGGGGCTGGAGCCGGTCCGCTCGGCCACCGCGAAGGACGACATCGCGATCGACCTGACCGCCGTGGACGGCAGGCTCGTCTACCGCACCGACCTGTTCGACCGCGAGACCGCCGTAGCCGTGGCCGAGCGGTACCTGCGGCTGCTGACCGCGGCGCTGGCCGATCCGGCTCGGTCGGTCGCGGATCTGCCACTGCTGTCTGATGCCGAACGTGAACTGGTCCTGACCGGATGGAACCCGGCGGAACTGTCCATTTCGGACGCCGAGACCGTGCCTGCCCGGTTCGAGGCTCAGGTGCGGCGGACCCCGGACGCGCCGGCCGTCGACTTCGGCGGGGTTCGCCTGACGTACGCCGAGCTGAACGCGCGAGCCAACCGCGTCGCACACCGGCTGCGTGAGCTGGGTGCCGGTCCCGGCACCGTCGTCGGCGTGTGTGTGCCGAACTCGGCGGACCTGCTGACCGGCGTGCTCGGGGTGCTGAAGAGCGGCGCGGCCTATGTTCCGCTCGACCCGGCCAACCCGGCCCCGCGGCAAGCGCTGATCCTCGCCGACGCGGGTGTCCCGTTCGTACTGGTCACCGGAGAGTCCACATCGGACACCAAGACACTGGCACTCGACGACCCGGCCGAGTGGTCCGCCGCGGCCACCGAAGACCCGGAACCAGCGGCCGGGCCGGGCGACGTCGCCTACGTGATCTACACGTCGGGCTCGACCGGGAAGCCCAAGGGCGTCGAGGTCGAGCACCGGGCCGTCGGCACGTACCTGGCCTGGGCGCGTGAGGCGTACCCCGGTCTGGCCGGACGGGCGTTGCTGCACACGTCGCCGTCGTTCGACCTCACCGTGACGACGCTGCTCGGCACCCTCACCGCCGGAGGCGCGGTGGTCGACGGCGGTCGCCCGACGTTCGTCAAGGCGACCCCGACGCACCTCGCGGTCCTCGCCGAGGAGCTGTTCCCGACGGGAGAGCTGGTGCTCGGTGGTGAAGCGCTGACCGCCGAGGCCGTCCAGCCGTGGCGGGAGCGGTACCCCGGCACGGTCGTCGTCAACGAGTACGGCCCGACCGAGGCCACGGTCGGCTGCGTCGTGCACCGCATCGAACCCGGTGACGAGCTGCCGTCCGGGCCGGTCCCGATCGGCCGTCCAGTGCCCGGCACCCGCGTGTACGTCCTCGACGAGCGGCGGCGGCCGGTGCCGCCGGGCGTCCCGGGCGAGCTGTACCTCGCCGGATCACAGCTGGCCCGCGGTTACCTCGGGCTGCCGGACTTGACAGCCGGGAAGTTCGTGGAAGGCCCGTCCGGCCGGATGTACGCGACCGGCGACCTCGCCCGCTGGCGCCGCGACGGCACGCTCGATTACCTCGGCCGCACTGACGAGCAAATGAAGCTGCGCGGCTACCGCATAGAGCCCGGCGAGGTCGAAGCGGCACTGCGCGAGCTGCACCAAGTGCGGGACGCGGCCGTGGCGGTGCGCGGCGACACGCTCGTCGGCTATGTCGTCGGCAGCGCCGAGGGAGCGGCCGAGGCCCTGCGGAAGACCTTGCCGGAATACCTGGTGCCGACCCGGTTCGTGACGCTCGACGCGCTGCCGATGGCGGCCAGCGGCAAGCTCGACCGGGCCGCGCTGCCGGATCCCGAACCCGTCGAGGCGACGGTGTACGTCGCACCCCGGACCGCGGCCGAAGAACTCGTCGCCGAGGTGCTCGGCGAGCTGCTCGACATCGGCGACCTCGGCGTGCACGACGACTTCTTCGCCCGTGGCGGCAACTCGCTGCTGGCGATCCGCGGGATGGCCCGGCTCCGCAAACAAATCGAAGTCGACATCCCGGTGCGGGGGCTGTTCTCTTTCACCACCGTCGCCGGGCTCGCCGCCGAGATCGAGCGGCGGCTCGCCGAAGACCTCGACCAGCTCAGTGACGAAGAGGTCCAGCGCCAGCTGGCCGAAGGCGAGCTCTCATGACCACGATCGACGAAACCAGCGGCGCTGCCGCACGCCGCGCCCTGCTCGAACGGCGGCTGCGACGGCGTACGGAGCAGGCCGCGACCATCACGCCGCGCCCAGCCGACGCCGTTGTCCCGCTGTCCTATCAGCAGGAACGTGTCTGGTTCATGGAGCAGTTCGCGCCGGGCAGCGGGTCCTACCACATCCCGGTGCCGATCCGGCTGACCGGCAGGCTCGACGTCGCCGCGCTTCAGTCCGCTTTGGACACCCTTCCGGCGCGGCACGAGGCGCTGCGGATGCGGTTCCCGGCCGGGGACGACGGGCAGCCGACCGTCCACATCGAACCCTCGGTCACGGTCGGCTTGTCCATTGTGGACGTCGGAAGCGAGGAAGCGGCCCGTGCCGCCGTCGATGCCGCCGCGGCCGAGACATTCGACCTGGCCACGGGTCCGCTGCTGCGCGCGACCCTGGCCAGGGTGTCCGACGAGGAGCACCTGCTGGTCCTGTGCACGCATCACATCGTGGGCGACGGCTGGTCGGTCGACCTGCTGCTGCGTGACCTCGCCGCGCAGTACCACGCCTTGAGCACCGGCGGCACGGCCGAGCTGCCCGCGCTGAGCATCGGATACGGCGATTTCGCGCACTGGCAGCGCCGTACGCTCACCGGTGGCGAACTCGACCGGCAGCTGGAGCACTGGCAGGCGCAGCTCACCGGGGTCGAGCCCCTGGAGCTGCCCACCGACCGGCCCCGGCCAGCCAAGCAGAGCTTCGACGGCGCGATCCACGAGTTCTTCGTCGAGCGCGACCTCGCCCGTGCTCTCGGCGAGCTGAGCCGCGGGCACGGAGTCACGCTCTTCATGACCCTGCTGGCCGCCTACCAGGTGCTGCTGGCGCGATACTCGGGCCAGGAGGACTTCGCGATCGGCTCGTCGTCGGCCGGACGCGGCCTGCCCGAGCTGGAGGGCGTGGCAGGCATGTTCATCAACATGCTGCCCCTGCGTGCCCGGCTGGCGGACGACCCGACGTTCGCCGAGCTGCTCGAACGCACCCGGCGGCACGTGCTGGACGCGTTCGACCACGCCGACGTCCCGTTCGAGCGGCTGGTGAACGCGCTCGGCGTGCCCCGCGACGTCAGCCGCTCGCCGGTGTTCCAGGCGATGTTCGTGCTGCAGAACTACGAGATGGGCCGGATGGGCGCGGCCGGAGAGTCCGATGTGGACTTCCGCTGGCTGCCGATGGATCTGCCCGCGACCCGGTTCGACTTCGAGTTCCACGCGATCGAGGTCGAAAGCGGGCTGATCGGCAAGTTCGTGCACAACACGGCGTTGTTCACCGCGGACACGGTCGAGGGGATGGCCGGGCGGCTGGTCACGCTGCTGCGTTCGATCGTCACCGATCCGGACCGGCGACTGTCCGAACTGGACATTCTCGACGCCGCGCAGCGCGAACTCGTCCTGGAGCGCTGGAACGCCACGACGGCCGAGTTCCCGCAGACCACACTGCATACGCTCGTCGAGGAGCAGGCCGCCCGGACGCCGGACGCACCCGCGGTGACCTTCCGCGGCACGTCGCTGACCTATCGCGAACTGGACGAGCGGGCCAACCGGCTCGCGCACCGGCTGCGTGGCCTCGGCGTCGGGCCGGGCGTGCTCACCGGTGTGTTCGCGGAGCGGTCGTTCGAGCTGGTCGTCGCGCTCCTCGGCGTGCTGAAAGCCGGTGGCGCGTACGTTCCGCTCGACCCGGAGTACCCGGCCGACCGGCTGGCGTTCATGCTGCGGGACGCGGCCGCACCCGTCGTCGTGACGCAGGCTGCGTTGCGCGAAACGCTGGGTTTCCAAAGTGACGCGACCGTCGTTGTCCTGGACGACCTTGCCGAGACGGCCGGGCAGCCGGGCACCCCACCCGAGCCGCTCGCCGGACCGGACGACCCGGCGTACGTCATCTACACCTCGGGCTCGACCGGGCAGCCGAAAGGCGTGCCCAACGGTCACCGCGGCATCGTCAACCGGCTCGACTGGATGCAGCGCGCGTACCGCCTCGACGGCACCGATTCGGTGCTGCAGAAGACCCCGGCCGGTTTCGACGTGTCGGTCTGGGAGTTCTTCTGGCCGTTGAGCACCGGCGCGCGGCTCGTGCTCGCCGAACCCGGCGGCCACAAGGACGCCGCGTACCTGCGTGAGCTGCTCGCGTCCGAAGGCATCACCACCGCGCACTTCGTGCCGTCGATGCTCACGCTTTTCCTTGCCGAACAAGGAGTCGAGACCTGCACGGCGCTGCGGCGGGTCGTGTGCAGTGGTGAGGAGCTGCCGCTCGACGCCGCCCGCGAGTTCACCCGGCGGCTGCCGGACTGCGAGCTGCACAACCTCTACGGCCCGACCGAAGCCGCCATCGACGTCACCTCCTGGCAGTGCACGCCCGCCGCACTCGCCGAGGTCGCGTCGGTACCGATCGGGGCGCCGATCCAGAACATCCGGATCTACGTCCTCGACCGCGCCGGGCGGCCCTGCCCGGTCGGCGTGCCCGGCGAACTGCACATCGCCGGCGTCGGCCTCGCCCTCGGGTACCACAACCGCCCGGAGCTGACGGCCGAGCGGTTCGTGCCCGACCCGTTCCACAGTGGACGGATGTACCGCACCGGTGACCTCGCGCACTGGCGCCCGGACGGGACGATCGCGTTCCTCGGCCGGATCGACGACCAGGTCAAGCTGCGCGGCCTGCGTATCGAGCTCGGGGAGATCGAGACGACTTTGCGCGCCCAGCCGGGGGTGCGCGACGCCGCCGTGATCGTCCGCGAGGACACACCGGGAGACAAGCGGCTGGTCGGGTACATCGTCGGCGACGCCGAGCCCGGCACACTGCGGACGGCGCTCAAGCAGAGCCTCCCGGACTACATGGTCCCACCGTCGTTCGTCCCGCTCGACGGGCTGCCGCTCACCCCGAACGGCAAGCTCGACCGCAAGGCACTGCCCGCTCCGGTCGCGTCCCGGGACGCGACCAAGGAGCTGGTCGCGCCGTCGACCCCGGCCGAGATCCTGCTGGCCGAGATCTGGCGGGACGTGCTCAAAGTGGACGAACTGGGCGTCGACGACGACTTCTTCGACCTGGGTGGCCACTCGATGCTGGCCACCCAGGTGGTGGCGCGGATCGGCAAGGCGGGTGCGGGCCAGGTCGGCGTCATGGACCTGTTCCAGCACCGCACGATCCGCGAGCTGGCGTCCTTTATGGACGGTGACACCGGCGACCGGCCGCGCCACCTGCTGTACGAGCTGACCAAACCGACGACACAGCGGACGCTGACGTATGTCTGCTTCCCGTACGGCGGTGGCAGCGCGATCGTCTACCAGCCGCTGGCCGACGCGCTCCCGGAGGGCCACTCGCTCTACTCGGTCGCCATCCCCGGCCACGACGTCGGACTGACCGAAGAGGCCTTGCCCTTCGACGACCTGGTCGAGCGGCTGGCCGACGAGATCCTCGATCGCGTCGACGGCCCGCTGGCCATCTACGGCCACTGCGGTGTCGGCAACGCACTCGCCGTCGGCGTCTCCCGGCTGCTCGAAGAACGCGGCCGCGAGCTGGAGGTCGTCTACATCGGCGCGATCTTCCCGTTCGCCCGCATGAAGGGTGCGGTGGGCACGCTGCGCACCCGGCTGGAGAAGCTGCGCAGCAACCGGTACTACTCGAACTGGCTCAAAGGCATGGGCGTCGACACCGACGACCTCGACCCGGCGCAGGCCGACCGGATCATCACGAACATGCGCGCCGACAGCCGCGCCGCCGAGGAGTACTTCAGCGGCCTGCTCGACGCCCGCGTGGCCAAGCTACGCGCGCCGATCGTGTCGGTGGTCGGCTCCGAGGACCCGGTCACCGACTACTACTCCGAGCGGTACCGGGAATGGGAGTTCCTCACCGACACCACCGCGCTCGTGGTGCTGGACCGGGCCGGGCACTTTTTCCTGCGCTACCGGGCCGCCGAACTCGCGGAGATCGTCACGCGTGTGCATCCGGCGTTGGACGATCCCGGCGAGCTCGACGTCCGGGCCCGCGGCGAAGACGCGGCCTGGGCGGTGCACGAGACCCATCGGGCAGAAGTGGACGAAAAACCCGCGGTGCGGCCGAGTATGGCCCGGTTCCTCACGATCACGGTCGGGCAACTGGTGTCCTCGACCGGCTCGGCGCTGACGTCGTTCGCGGTGCCGATCTGGCTCTACACCCGCACGGGCTCAGTTGCCGACCTCGGCCTGCTGTGGGCACTCGCGCTGCTGTTCGGCGTGCTCGTCCTGCCGGTGGCAGGCGCACTGGTCGACCGCGGTGACCGGCGGCGGATCATGATCGCGGCCAGCGGGGTCGCCGGTGGGATCCAGCTGGTACTGGCGTTGCTGCTGATCACCGGGCATGTCCAGCTATGGCTGTTCTACGTGCTGATCCCGCTAGGGTCGGTGGCCGCATCGTTTCAGCGCATCGCCTACCAATCGTCGGTGGCGCAGCTGGTGCCGAAGCAATACCTCGGTCACGCGATGGGCCTCGCGCAGCTGTCCACCGGTTTCGCCCAGCTGCTGATGCCGGTGCTCGCGGCCGGACTGCTGGCGACGATCCAGCTGTCCGGCATCCTGATCCTGGACATGGTGAGCTACGTGTTCGCGATCGTGGGCCTGCTGTTGGTGCGGTTCCCGGATCTGCTGGGCTGGCGCCCGCGCGAACCGCTGCTGACGGCGATCGCGGGCGGGCTGCGGTATTCGTGGAACCACCGCGGCTTCCGCACGATGCTGCTGTACTTCGCGCTGGCGAATGTCTTCCTCGCACCCGCGCTGGTGCTGGTCTCGCCGCTCGTGCTGTCGTTCGGCTCGGTCACCGACGTCGCACAGGTGGCGCTGGCCGAGGCCCTCGGCGCGGTGGCGGGCGGGATCGGGATGGCGCTGTGGGGCGGCCCGCGGCATCGGCGGATGGTCGGCGTGCTGGTCGGGAACATCGGCATCGCGCTCGGCAGCCTGGTGATGGGCCTGCGGCCGTCGCTGATCGTCGTCGCGGCCGGCGTGTTCGTCCTGGCCGCCGCGATGTCCGTGTCGCAGGGCATTTACGCCACGCTGGTGCAGGTCAAGGTGCCGCAGCGGTTCCACGGCCGGGTGTTCGCGATCAACCAGACGATCACGTGGTCGACGCTGCCGATCGGGTTCGCCGTGCTGGCACCGCTGGCCGTCGGCTGGTTCTCGCCGCTGCTGGCGCCGGGTGGCGCACTGGCCGGGTCGGCAGGCGCCGTGCTCGGCACCGGCGAGACCCGGGGTATCGGGCTGGCCTATGTCGTCTTCGCGCTGATCCTGCTGCTGATCAACGTGGGCGGGTTCTCGCTGCGGCTGCTGCGCCGGTTCGACACCGAGGTGCCCGATTCACTGCCCGACGACCTCGTCGGGGCGCAGGAACGGGAGCGCAAGCTCGCCGGGAAGGAAGCCGCATGAGTACGGCAGTGCTGGTCAGGGAGGCCCGCGGGCACTGGGTCGGTGAGGTCGCGCCGTCGATGCGGGCGGCCGGGCATCGCGTGGTGCTGCTCGCTCCGCCGATGGACGCGGCCGAGCGGGCCGTGCTGGACGGCGTGGTGGATGACGTCGTCGCCCTCGACGACATCCACGACCCGGAAGCCGTCGCGGCGAAGGTCCGGGAGATCGACGGCGGCGCGTTGGCCGGGATCTTCACCGGCTCGGACGGCGCCATCGCGAGCACCGCCCGCGCCGCGGAGCTGCTCGGGGTGGCGCGCTGCCCGGCGTCGGTGTTCGCCTTGTGCGCGAACAAGTTCGCGGTCCGGGAGGCCCTCGCCGAGGCCGGGCTGCCCGGGCCCGCACACGCCCTGATCTCGTCGGCCGCCGAGGCGGCGCCGGTCGCTTCGGCGGTCGGGCTCCCGGCGATCGTCAAACCGGTCAACGGGGCGGGCAGTAATCTTGTCCGCACGGTGTCCACTGTGGACGAATTGGTGGCCGCGTACGAGCTGCTGGCCGTGCGACTGCCCGAGTCCGCGGATCCGCGCTACCACCGCCGGTTGGGGACACTGGATCCTTCGACGACGTTCCTCGTCGAAGGGTTCCTGAGCGGCCCGGAGTACGCGGTGGACGTGCTGGTCCGCGGTGGGGTTGCCGAGCCGGTCGAAATGCTCGACAAGCCGCTGATCGACGAACGGAAGTTCGAGCTGGCGCTGTCGTGCCCGCCCGCCGGGCTCACCGGCGACCGGGCCGAGCTGGTCACCGCGGCGGCGGTCGCCGCGGTCCGCGCACTGGGTCTCGACAACACCTGCGCCCACGTCGAACTGATTGACGACGTAGACCGCGGCCCGACGATCGTCGAGGTCAACGCGGGAAGGCCTGCCGGATCGATCATGCCGCTGCTCGCGAAGCTGCGCACCGGCATCGACGTGTTCGCCGAGCTGGCGGCGCTCGCGGTTGGCGCTCCGCCGCCGGTGCGGGAACCCGCGAAACTGCCGATCCCGCTGGGCATGCTGATCCTCTACGCGGCCGGTTCGGGCCGGTTGAGAAGTATCGGCGGGCTCGACGAGATCGCCGAGCTGCCCGAGGTGATCGACGTCGTCACCACCGTCTCGCCGGGGCAGGTGCTCACCGACGAACAGGAGACCTACGCGGTCAACCTCGTCGTGGCCGGGTTCGCCGATCACGACGAGCTCGCCGCCCTGCACGCGGAGGCGAGCAAGCTCGTCCGGCTGGAACTGGAGGACGTGTGAACACCGCGTTCGTGGTCAGGGAGACCGCGGGGCAGTGGATCGCCGACGTCGTGGCCGCCGTGCACGCGACCGGGCTGCGGGCCGAGCTGGTCACCCAGCCACTGGAACCGGCCGAGCAGGCACAGCTGACGGAACTGGTGGACGGCTTCGTCGTCGTCGACGACGTCCGTGACGCCGAAGCCGTGGCCGAGGCGATCCGGGCGCGGACCGCCCGTCCGGCCGGGGTGATGACCGCCGCCGAGGGAATCATCGCGAGCGTCGCCCGTGCGGCCGAACTGCTCGGCGTCGCGCGCTGCCCGGCGTCGGTGTTCACCGTGACGCACAACAAGTTCGCGGTCCGGCAGGTGCTGGCCGCGGCCGGGTTGCCGGGGCCGCGCTGCGCGCTGATCTCGTCGGCCGCCGAGGCGGCGTCTGTGGCTTCGGCGGTCGGGCTCCCGGCGATCGTCAAGCCGGTGAACGGCGCGGCGAGCAATCTCGTGCGCACGGTGTCCACTGTGGACGAACTGGCGGCCACGTACCGGCTGCTGGCCGAGCGGTTGCCGCTGTCGGAGGACGCCCGCTACCACCGGCTCATCGATGGCGGGCCGTCGCCGATCGACCCGGTCAAGGTGTTCCTCGTGGAAGGCATGCTGCGCGGCCCGGAGTACGCGGTCGACGTCCTGGTACGCGACGGTGTCGCCGAGCCGGTGGCTGTGGTGGAAAAGCCGCTGATCGACGAGCGCAAATTCGAACTGGGCATGGTCTGCCCGCCGCTCGAACTGTCCGAAAAGGACACCGGACGGCTGTTCGCGGCGGCGACGGCCGCCGCGCTCGCGCTGGGCCTGGACAACACCTGCGCGCACGTGGAGCTGATCGACGACGCCGAGCTGGGCCCGGTGATCGTCGAGGTGAACGCGGGTCGCCCGGCAGGCGGTGCCCAGCCGGTGCTGCTGAAGCTCGCGACCGGCATCGATGTCATCGCCGAGGCCGTGTCGCTGGCACTGGGCACACCACCGCCCGCGCGCGGTGTGGGCCTGCCGGTGCCGGTGGGCTACCTGATCTTCTACGCAGAGGGCACCGGACGGCTGGTCCGTGTCGACGGCACCGACGAGGTCGCCGATCTGCCCGAGGTCCTGGACGTCGTCACGATCGTGCGCCCCGGTCAACTGCTCACCGGCGACCAGGAGATCTACGCGGTGAACGTGATCGCCGCCGGGTTCGCCGACACCGAAGACCTCGCCTCGCTGCACGCCGAGGCCACCAAACTGATTCGATTCGAACTGGAGGAGTCATGACCGCCGAACTCGCGGCGAACCTCGACAGCGCCCAGCACGTCGAGGGCAACGAACACACGAAGCTCACCGTCTACGCGGCCACGGGCCTGGACTGGGTGCGCGCGCACCGCGAAGCACTGCAGGACCGGCTGCGTGAGCACGGCGCGATCCTGCTGCGCGGGATGCCTGCCGACCTGGCGCTGTTCAACCAGGTCACCGAGGAGATCGGCGGCTCGCTGCTGACGTACACGGAACGGTCGACGCCGCGGTCGGCGGTCTCGGGCAACATCTACACCTCGACGGAGTACCCGCCTGCCGAGTCGATCCCGATGCACAACGAGAACTCGTACTCGGCGCACTGGCCCGCCCGCCTGTTCTTCCTGTGCGACACGGCGGCCGAAACCGGCGGCGCGACGCCGATCGCCGACAGCCGCGCGATGTACCGCCTGCTGCCGGCGGACCTGCGCGAGCGGTTCGCGGACGGCGTCACCTACACACGGGCGTTCCGCGAAGGCCTCGGGCTGACCTGGCAGGATGCTTTCCAGACCGACGACCGCCAGGCGGTTGCGGACTATTGCACCAGCAACGGGCAGACGTACGAGTGGACCGACGAGGGCCTGCGCACGCGGCACGTGCGTCCGTCCTTTGTCGCGGAACCGCACACCGGCGCGACGGTGTGGTTCAACCAGGCCAACCTGTTCCACGTCTCGAGCCTGGGGGAGGAGGTCAGCGAGGCGCTGCTGGAGCTGTACCCCGAGGAGGACCTGCCCCGCAACGCGTCCTTCGCCGACGGCTCGCCGATCCCGCAGACGGACCTGGCCACGATCAAGGAGACGTACGACGCGGTCAGCTACGCGTTCCCGTGGCAGCCGGGCGACATCATGGTGATCAACAACATGTTGATGGCCCACGGACGCGAGCCGTTCACGGGCAAGCGGCGGACCCTGGTCGCGATGACGTGACCTGGCTCGGGCTTCGACCACGTCGTTGGCGACCTCAACGGTCACGGCTGACGGGCGTGGCAGGGGTGACTGAGGTGGCGCCGGTACAGGAGGTCGTGAGTGATTTGGGTCGTTCTAACGAAAGATGTTTCAGGTACCTACGGCGGGTGAGCCGGGTAGCGGCCGGTCCTTGAAGGACTCCTGGAGGGACCCAGAGTCCTTCAAAGTTCCCCTCACCCGTTCCGGAAGGCCATCACGAGCCCCCGCAGCACCACCAGTCACCACGGTGGCGCGTGAAGGACTCCTTCCCTCGGCTCAGCCGAAGAAACTCGACCTTCACACCTTCCCCAAGTACATGAAGGCCCCCTTCCTTGCGCTAGGCGTAGGGCCCCGGCAAAGTCGCGATCTTGAGGTCAGGTGGCTGTTGGTCGCTGTGTGAGGCTGCCGCTGAGGTTCCTGGAAGTAATGAAGGCCTCCTTCCTTGCGCTAGGCGCAAGGAAGGAGGCCTTCATGTACTTGACACTCCCAGAACCTGGCACACCCCCCAACCCTTGCAGGCACCAGCGATGCCAAGTCCGCACTACCAAGAACAACACTGACCAGCAGCTCCACGACTTTGCCGGGACCCTGGGCTCAGCGAAGGGAAGGAGGCCTTTACGGCTTGGGCCCAGATGGCTTGCCGGGCGCCTCTCGTGCCTCTCCTGCCACTTGTGCCCCTCCCGCCCGAGGGCCCGCTGCCGCACCCCAAGAAACCCGAATCGCCACTCAAGACCAGCGGCACCCTTGCGCGAAGCTGGTCCAGGCCACGTACGTTGAGCACATGGCGAAGGAGCGGCAGGTGGCGGGTGGGGGCCGGGCGGTCGAAATCGCCCCGGACCGCCTCGAAGGCTGGTACGCCCGCTTCGCCGTCCGCAACGAAGGCGTCCGCAGAACCGAACTGAGTCCCGGCATCGTCACGGTCACCGCGGACAACGGCGTCGTCGCCGTCGCGACCGTCCCTTTCGGACCGCTCGACACCGAAGGAATCATGGACGGTCTCGCCGTCGGCCCGCTCATCGAGCACGCGCTGGTCTCGCGCAGGATCGCGCTCCTGCTGGTGCGGCGCGGCGGGCACAGCGTCGGGATCGCGCGCGGGGGAGTGGTCGTCCAGTCCAGGACCGACCGGCACCTCGTGCAGGGCCGGTCCGCGGCGGGTGGCTGGTCGCAGCAGCGGTTCGCGCGGCGCCGGGAAGGGCAGGCGCGCAGCGCACTCCGTTCCGCCGCGGAAGACGCGTTCGAAGTATTGGTGCCTCAACTGTCCGAAGTGGACGCTGTCGTGCTCGGCGGTGACCGCCGGGCACTGGAAACCCTGCACGAAGATCGACGGCTGGCGCCGTTGTTCGACCGTGCGGAATCCCGGGTCCTCGACATCGCCGAACCGCGCCGGACGGTGCTCGACGACGCCGCCGAACGCGCGGTCGCGGTGCAGATCACGCTGCGCGAACCGTGACGTCGGGCACGGTGGGATAAAACCGTTCGACAGCGCCCCGTACACTGATCACGTGGACATCCTTTTGGAGTGAGCTCCTCGCCGGCCGTGGCCGGCGAGTCGAAGCTGTCCCTCATCCACCCCTTTTTACCGGGAGTTCCCGTGATCACGGCCTCTGGCCTGCAGCTGCGCGCCGGCTCGCGCATTCTGCTCGACGAAACCAACGTCCGCATCCAGCAGGGCGACCGCATCGGCCTGGTCGGCCGTAACGGCGCCGGCAAGACCACCTCGCTGAAGGTGCTGGCGGGGGAGGGCGAGCCGCACGCCGGCGAGGTCCGCCGCAGCAGCGAGCTCGGCTACCTGCCGCAGGATCCGCGTGAAGGCGACCTGTCCGTCACCGCGAAAGACCGCGTGCTCTCCGCCCGCGGCCTCGACTCGTTGATGCGCAACATGGAAAAGGCGCAGACCGCGATGTCGGAGCTGGTGGACGACAAGGAGCGCGACAAGGCGATCAGCCGCTACAGCCGTCTCGAAGAGCGGTTCGCCTCACTCGGTGGCTACGCCGCCGAAAGCGAGGCCGCGCGGATTTGTTCCAACCTCGGCCTCGCCGACCGCGTGCTCGCGCAGACGCTGCAGACCCTCTCGGGTGGACAACGCCGCCGCGTGGAGCTGGCCCGGATCCTGTTCGCCGCGGCCGAGGCGGGCGCCGGCGGCAAATCCGAGACGATCCTGCTGCTCGACGAGCCCACCAACCACCTCGACGCCGACTCCGTCAACTGGCTGCGCGGATTCCTGAAGCAGCACGACGGAGGCCTCGTGGTGATCAGCCACGACGTCGAACTGCTCGCCGACGTGGTCAACAAGGTGTGGTTCCTCGACGCGACCCGCAGCGAGCTGGACCTGTACAACATGGGCTGGCAGCGTTATCTCGACGCGCGGGCCACCGACGAGAAGCGCCGCCGCCGCGAGCGTGCGAACGCCGAGAAGAAGGCGGCCACACTGCAGATGCAGGCCGCGAAACTCGGTGCCAAGGCGACGAAGGCGGTGGCCGCCAAGAACATGGCCCGTCGCGCCGAGCAGATGCTGTCCGCGCTCGACGACACCCGGCAGGCCGACAAGGTCGCCCGGATCAAGTTCCCCGAACCCGCCTCGTGCGGCCGGACGCCGATGACCGCGGAGGGACTGTCGAAGTCCTACGGTTCGCTCGAGATCTTCACCGGAGTCGATCTCGCGATCGATCGCGGTTCGAAGGTCGTCGTACTCGGATTGAACGGTGCCGGAAAGACGACTTTGCTCCGGCTGCTCGGCGGAATGGAAACTCCGGATACCGGCGGGGTCATTCCGGGTCACGGATTGCGTTTGGGCTATTACGCACAGGAACATGAAACGCTCGACCACGATGCTTCGGTGTGGGAAAATATCCGGCATCTCGCGCCGGACACGGGCGCGCAAGAGCTGCGGAACCTTCTCGGGTCCTTCTTGTTCACCGGCGAGCAGCTCGATCAGACGGCGGGCACGCTCTCCGGTGGTGAGAAGACGCGGCTCGCGCTGGCCGGTCTCGTGTCCAGCGCTGCCAACGTTTTGCTGCTCGACGAGCCGACGAACAACCTGGACCCGGCCAGCCGTGCCCAGGTGCTGGACGCTTTGCGTAGTTTCGCCGGTGCCGTCGTCCTCGTGACGCACGACCCGGGCGCGGTCGAGGCGCTGGAGCCGGAACGCGTGATCCTGTTGCCGGACGGAACCGAGGACCATTGGTCCGCCGATTATCTGGAACTTGTCCAGCTTGCGTGAGGTCTGCGTCCGTTCGGGTGCTTGATCGATGCCATCCGGCCACTGAAATGGCCCAATGTGATCGCGGTTTCGGCAGTTTTGCGCTCGTCGTCTGGCATTCCGGCGCTCAGTGTTCGATCATTGCGGCGACAGGGGCCGTAATGTGGCCCAGAACACTCTCGGCGGGAAGGCGATCGACGTGGCTGATCTCAAGAAAGGCGCGCGGATCACCGGCAACACGCGTGACAAGCTGGCCGCTGACCTGAAGAAGAAATACGAGAAGGGCTCGAGCATCCGCGCTCTCGCGGAGTCGACGGGCCGTTCGTACGGGTTCGTGCACCGGGTCCTCTCGGAGTCCGGCGTCCAGCTGCGCGGCCGTGGTGGTGCCACCAGGGTCAAGAAGAAGTAGTCACGAAGAAGTAGCGGACTGCTGCGCGGGGGGCGCAGTTCCCTTCACCGGGACCGCTGTTTCAGAGGACGCACTCGCGGCGAACACCAGCCTGGCACCGAGCAGGACCAGCGGGTACACCAGGTAGCCGTACCTTGTCGCCGGGGTGAGCAGGATCAGCGCGCCGAGTCCGACGGCGATGCGCAAAAGCGCGTCCGAACCGGTCGCGGGGGGCCGGCGTACCAGCCAGACCAGGATGACGACGGCCGCGATCCCGAGCAGGGCGAAGGAAATCGCTGTGCCGACGGGGCCGAGCGAGGCGATGAGATGCCCGGGTAGCGGGCTCGCAGCCGGTGACTTGAGCACGCCCATTCCCAGCGGGAACCGGAAGACGTGCTCGACGAACGCCTTCGGGTCCACGAGATACACCGGTACATGCAGGACAACGGTCGTCACCACGAGTGCCGCGGCGTATCCGACCAGTGCGCGAGGACCACGCCGTGTGAGCAGCAGGACACCCAGCACCACCGCCGCGGGCACGACGATGAGTTTCGCGCTGATCACCAGCGCCAGCACCAGACCCGACAGGAGCGCGCGGCCGGTTGTGGCCAAGGCGACGGAAAGCATCAGCAGGCCGGCGATGGCGAGGTCCGGGCCGGCGACGGCCCAGGTCAGCGCCGTCAGCGGGCACGCCATGGCGAGTTGTGCGGCGCTCACCGCGATTTTCGGCCACTTCAGGAGCCTCAGTGTCACCAGGACACACGCGACGGCGGCCAGCGCGAACATCCAGCGCGCGTCGGTGAGCGCGTCGGCCACCGGCCCACCACCGAACAAGGCGCGCGGCAGACCGAAGACGGTCATCACCGGACCGTATGGCGTGTAATCGTTTACTTCCACCGCGCGACCGAGCGCGGTGACGTCGACGTACGGGGTTCCGTTCTCCAGAAGGAGTTTCGCCGACCGCTCGATCACCCACACCTCGGGCTGGGCGGCCCACGAGACCGGCGTGATGAGCCAGTCCACTCCGGTCAGACGGCGAATGACGAGCATTCCCAACGGAAGGATCATCGCGAACAGTCCGATGGCACCGATACCGACCCACCGCGAGCCGAGCGCGCCGGACGGCTGGGCGCCGCGCCGGGCGGCGACCGATAACCAGATGGTGTGAACCACGGCGAGGCCGTAACCTACGACAGCGAAATTGGCCCACACGCGATATCCGTAGAACTCGGCCACGGCCGTGTTCACTCCGGCGAAGATCAAGCATCCGGTGTAGAAGGCCAGGTCGATGTTCAGCCGTCGACGGTGAACGCGATCGGTTCCTGAGTCCTTGGTCACCGGCTCAGGCTACCGACGCGGTGCTGTTCGCCGGAAAGAGGACGCGGAAACCGGGAAGCATCCCGTGTACTTCGGTGTTGGTGCTGGTTATATCCGGGAAAAATCTCGACTAATGTCGAGGTTTTGGTGGGGGCAAGGAAGAGGGATCTCATGGAGAACACGTGGACGCTGATGAACTCGGCGATGAAGTCCGCCGACGTTCCGAAGGGGCTGCACAAGGGGACGCTCCGCCGCGTCGCGCGGTTCGCCAGGCCGCATTGGCGAAGGTTGCTGATATTCCTGGTGCTCACCGTCGTTTCGGCGGTGCTGGCGGTGAGCACGCCGGTGCTGGCCGGGAAAGTGGTCGACACGATCATCGGCGGTCACGACGTCGCGATGGTGGTGTGGCTGGCGGTCGCGATCGCCGGGCTGGCACTGCTCGACGCAGGCCTCGGGCTGGCGGAACGGTGGCAGTCGTCGAGGATCGGTGAAGGGATCATCCTCGACCTGCGCGTCGCGGTGTACCGGCACGTGCAGCGGATGCCGGTCGCGTTCTTCACGCGCACCCGTACCGGCGCGCTGGTGAGCAGGCTCAACAACGACGTCATCGGCGCGCAGCGCACCTTCACCGCGACACTGTCCGGTTTGGTCACCAACGTGATCCAGCTGGCGCTTTCGCTGGTGGTCATGATGACGCTGTCCTGGCAGGTCACCCTGCTGGCGCTGGTGCTGCTGCCGGTGTTCATCCTGCCGACGCGACGGCTCGGCCGGAAGATGGCGGGGCTGCAGCGGGAAGCGGGACAGCTCAACGCGTCGATGACGACGCAGATGACCGAACGGTTCTCGGCTCCCGGAGCGACGCTGGTGAAGCTCTTCGGCGATCCGGAGCGGGAAACCGGGGATTTCGGCGCGCGGGCCGGGCGGGTGCGTGACATCGGGGTGCGGACGGCGATGCTGACCCGCTGGTTCCTGACCAGCCTGACCACCGTGTCGGCGCTCGCTCAGGCCCTGGTCTACGGCCTCGGCGGGTACCTCGCGCTGACCGGGGCGCTCGCGCCGGGCACTGTTGTGGCGCTGGCGCTGCTGCTGACCAGGCTGTACTCGCCGCTGACCGCGCTGGCGAACGTCCGGGTGGACGTGATGACCGCGCTGGTCTCGTTCGAGCGGGTCTTCGAGGTACTCGACCTCAAGCCGATGATCGAGGAGAAGCCGTCGCCGCGCCGCGTGCCGGAGGGTCCGGTTTCGGTGGAGTTCTCCGACGTCCGGTTCGGCTACCCCGCGGCGGACCGCTATTCGCTGGCGTCACTGGAGGACGTGTCCACTTTGGATCACCGGGGCGGCGAGGAGGTGCTGCACGGCATCACCTTCCGGGCCGAACCGGGGCAGATGGTGGCGCTGGTCGGTTCTTCCGGTGCGGGCAAGTCGACGATCGCCTCGCTGCTGCCGCGGCTCTACGACGTCGACGCCGGTTCGGTACGTTTGTCCGATGTGGACACTCGTGAGCTGAGTTTCGCTTCACTGCGGGAAACCGTCGGCGTGGTGACCCAGGACGGTCACCTCTTCCACGACACGATCCGGGCGAACCTCGAATACGCGCGGCCCGGCGTCACCGACACCGAGATCTGGTCGGCCCTGGAGAAGGCGCGGCTGGCCGAGCTGATCCGGGACCTGCCGGACGGGCTGGAGACCTTGGTGGGGGAGCGCGGTTACCGGCTTTCCGGCGGGGAACGGCAGCGGCTGACCATCGCCCGGCTCCTGCTCGCGCAGCCGAGGGTGGTCGTTCTCGACGAGGCGACGGCGCATCTGGACTCGCAGTCGGAGGCGGCCGTCGGCGAGGCACTGACCGACGCGCTCGACGGGCGGACCGCGCTGGTCATCGCGCATCGGCTCTCGACGGTGCGGGCGGCGGACCAGATCCTGGTCATCGAGCACGGGGAGATCGTCGAGCGAGGGACGCACGAAGAGCTTCTCGCTCGCGACGGGCGCTACGCGGCTCTGTACCTGACGCAGTTCTCGGAGGAGCCTGCGGCCGCGTAACCAGGTGTCAGGAAAGGGTCTTTCAGGACGAAAAACGTCCTGAAAGACCCTTTCCTGACACTTGGGGAAGGAAGAGTTCAGCTGAGGGCGGGCGAAGCGAAGGTCGCGTTCACCAGCGCCGTTTTCCGCGGATCGTCCCGCACTCGAACCCCGCCGCGCATTCGCCGTTGATCCCGGGAAGTGCCATGAGCTTCCTGGGAACCGACCGGTCGGTATGCCACCGTGGAAGGACCGCACGGACGAGTCAAGAGGCTCGTCCGCGCGGACCGCGACTACCGGAGCGCGGGGACCCGGGCGCCGTACTTCGCGAGCAGTGCGGCGTTGGCCTCGTCGCCACCGTCCACGTTGGAACTGCGCCATAGCGGGACGTCGACACCCTGCGCCGCACCGAGGTCCACGACCTCGGCGAGCACGAGGTTCCACAGGAACGCGTTGATCACTGTGGACAGTGGCGCGGTCTTCGGCGCCTCCGGCGGATAGCTCGAGTCGCCGGGACGGACGTGGGAGTCGAGCACGATGCTTGCTTCTTCGATCAGCGTCGTCGCCGCGCGCTTCGGCGCCGCCGCCACGGACGCGGCCGAGCTCACCGCGATGACCGCCGCGCCGCGTGCCCGCGCTCCGGCCGCCAGTTCGACCGGATACGGGTTGACGCCCGAGGTCGAGAACACCACCAGTACGTCGTCCGGCCCCGGCGCCCGTTCGGCCAGCACCTCTTCGGCCAGCCCGGAGCGGCGTTCGGTCTTGGTGCTGTGCTGCGCGCCGTGCAGTGGCAGCAGCTCGGGGTGGTACACCGGATACACGCAGGCGAGCCCGCCCGCGCGGTAGAAGGTCTCGGCGACCGCGGCCAGTGAATGCCCGGCCCCGGCGGTGAACACCAGGGCGTCGGCCCGGATGACCCCCAGGATCAGCTCGGCCGATTTCCGGATCTGCTCCGCGTTGCCCCGTTCGGCCTCCGCGAGCCGTCCGGCGACGTCTGCATAACGTTCGGTGGTGCTCACCACATCCGCCCTTCCGTCTGAAGATCAGCGACGAATGTATCGCGTGGACCAATGGCCGAAGTGGAATACATCGGGAGATGATCGAGGTTGACCCGTTCACTGCGGCCGGGGTTTTCGGAGACTGGAGGGTCCAGGGTGAGCGAGGCTGATCCCGCGGTGCGGACTTGGCGGGCACGCGGCAAGGCGAAAGCCGTGGTGCTCGTGCTGCACGGCGGCGCGGAGCACAGTCATGCCCGCGTGGCTCCGTGGCGGCTGGCGTACCAGCGGATGGTGCCGCTGGCGAAGGACGTCCACCGCGCGGCCCGGGAGCACGGGGCCGAGGTGCGGCTCCTGCGCAACCGGGTCTACGGCTGGAACGACGACGGTGCCGACGCGCTCGCCGACGCTCGCTGGGCCTTGGCGCGGATCCACGAAGACCACCCGGGACTGCCGATCGTGCTCGTCGGCCACTCGATGGGAGGACGGGTCGCGTTACGCGTCGCGGACGATCCGGCCGTCGTCGGGGTCTGCGGCCTGGCGCCGTGGACACCGCCGGGTGAACCGGTCGAAGCGGTCGAAGGCCGTGCCGTACTCATCGCGCACGGCACGAAGGACCGGATGACCGATCCGGTGGCGTCACACGCTTTCGCGGAACGCGCCGAAAAGGTGACATCGCGGTCCGCGCGGTTTGAAATAGGGGGTGAAGGGCACGCGATGCTACGGCGGTCGCGCGTCTGGAACCGGCTCGTACGGGCATTCACCCTCGAGCTGGTCGAAGCCGGGGGGAATGACGAAACGCTGAGCGCGGCGTGGGATCGGCCGAGCGCCGAGCGGCTGCGGATCCCGGTCTAGACCGGGCGGGAGGGAGCACCTTTATGTCCACATCAAGCGTCGATCGGATGGCGGGGCCGGCAGGCCCGCCCGACGGAACGCGGTGGCCGGGTCTGGCCACCCCACCGCATTCCCCGTTCCGGGCGAGGATCGCCGAGCAGTTGTTCCGGCACGCGGTGCGCCCGCTGAACGTCCGCGTGCGCATGCCCGACGGTTCACGCCTCGGCTCCGGCGGCCCGGACGCACCCGAGATGCGCGTCAACCGTCCCGCCGCCTTCTTCCACCGCCTCGGCGTGGACGCGAAGATCGGCTTCGGCGAGGCCTACATGGTCGGCGACTGGACCAGTGACGCCCTCGCCGAGGTGCTGACCCCGTTCGCGGAGCGGATGGCGACGCTCATCCCGCCGCTGCTGCAACGGTTCCGCCGGTTCGTCGACCGCGGTCACCCCGCGGGCGAAGAGAACACCATCGAGGGTTCGCGGTCGAACATCCACCGCCACTACGACCTGTCCAACGAGCTGTTCGGTACCTTCCTGGACCCGTCGATGATGTACTCGTCGGCGATCTTCGGGCCGGACGACGACCTCACCGCCGCGCAGCACCGCAAGATCGACAGCGTGCTCGACTACGCCGGCGTCCGCGAGGGCAGCACGGTGCTGGAGATCGGTACCGGCTGGGGTGAACTCTCGATCCGGGCGGCCTCTCGCGGCGCCAAGGTCACGTCACTGACCATCTCCGAGGAGCAGGCGGCGCTGGCGACCGAACGTATCGCTGCGGCGGGCTACGCCGACCGCGTCGAGGTGAAGCTGTGCGACTACCGCGACTCCACCGGTGAGTACGACGCGGTCGTCAGTGTCGAAATGATCGAAGCGGTCGGGGAGTCGTACTGGCCCACGTTCTTCGAGACCATCGGGAAGCGGCTGAAACCGGGCGGCCGGTTCGGCCTCCAGGCCATCACCATGGACCACGAACGCATGCTCGCCGCGGCCCGGTCGTACACCTGGATGCACAAGTACATCTTCCCCGGCGGGCTCATCCCGTCGACGACGTCGGTCGAGCAGGGGATGCTGGAGCACACCCGGCTGAAACTGGAGGGTGTGCGCGAGTTCGGCCAGGACTACGCCCGCACGCTACGGCTGTGGCGGGAGCGGTTCACCCATCGGTGGGACGAAATCACCGAATTGGGCTTCGACGACGTGTTCAGCCGGATGTGGGAGTTCTACCTGGCGTACTCCGAGGCTGGCTTCCGCTCGGGGTATCTGAAGGTCCACCAGTTCGGATTCGCCGATAACGGGCGGTGAACGCCACCCAACCGATGCGGGGTGCCGGACGTCCTTCACCTAGGGTCTGCGGTTGACTGGGCCCAAACACGGCAATCGGGACGGGTGATTCGGCATGACGTATGGAGGCGACGACCGAGGGCGACGGATGCCGCCACAACGGCCGCCGTCCGGCCGCTCCCGGCAGCACCAGCCCGCGCAGATGATGCCGCTGCCGGGACGCGGGAGCAGCCCGTACGACGAGCGGACGAGGCCGATGGGCAACCGCGGCGACGAGCGTCCCGCGGGTCCGCCGCCGCGCCGTCCGGAGCCCCCTCAGGGCCGTCCGATGGAGGGCGGACGTCCCCCACGTAAGCGCCGCTGGGGCTTCGGCAGGGTACTGCTCACCTTGCTGACCGTCTTCGTGGTGTTCCTCGCCGGCGTGTGGGTGTATCTGGAGTTCTCGATCAACCGCGTCGACGCGCTGAGCGGCATCGACGGCCGCCCCGCCGCGGCCGAGGGCACCAACTGGCTGATCGTGGGCTCCGACAGCCGGGACGGGCTCACCCCCGAGGAACAGAAGAATCTGGCCACGGGCGACAGCAAGGCCGCGGGCGGTGGCAGGCTGACCGACACCATCATGATCGCGCACCTCCCGGACAACAGCACCAAGCCGACGCTGCTGAGCCTGCCGCGCGACTCCCAGGTGAAGATCCCCGGCCACGGCACGAGCAAGATCAACTCCGCGTTCTCGATCGGGGGCCCGAAGCTGCTGACCCAGACCGTCGAGGGCGCCACCGGCCTGCGCATCGATCACTACGCCGAGATCGGGTTCGGCGGGTTCGCGAAGATCGTCGACGCGATCGGCGGGGTCAACATGTGTGTCGAGAAGCCAATGGAAGACACCTACACCGGGATCAAGATCCCGGCGGGCTGCCAGGACCTCGACGGCAGGAGCGCACTCGGCTTCGTCCGCATGCGGCACAGTGACGCCACGCCGCGGTCCGACCTCGACCGGGTGGCCAACCAGCGGAAGTTCATCGGCGCGCTGGTCGGCGAGATCGGCAGTCCCGGCACATTGCTGAACCCGTTCACGCTGTTCCCGTTGCTGTCGAACGGGTCCGCCTCGCTGACCATGGATTCCGGCGACCACGTGCACAACCTGGTGGGGCTGGCGCTGGCGATGCGCGGGATCTCGTCGGGTGGTGTCGTCACCACGACGGTCCCGGTGACGAACGGGTCGGCGGAGAACTGGGACAAGACCAAGTCGAAGCTGCTTTTCGACGCGCTGAAGAACGACACGGTGATCCCGGACAGCGCGATCCTGACCTGATCCTTTCGGTCCCGCGCCCGTGTCATAAGGGGTCCCCATGGGACGAAAAGTGTCCGATGGGGACCCCTCATGACACGCCAGGGGGCCGGTCGGCGGGGCGGGAGGCGCGAAAAGCGGAGGCGTCCGCGGTGCCGGTGAGTCACCATGGACCGATGGAAGCGCCCGCCGAAACCCTCACCGACGACGTCATCGTCCTGCGCCGCTGGAAGCCGGAGCAGCTGAGCGTGCTCGCGGAGGTCGCCGGGGATTCCGCCGCCCACCTCGGCGCCTGGATGATCTGGGCCACCAACGGCTACGGCAAGCAGGAAGCCGGGGAGTTCCTCGCAACCACCGCGCGCAACTGGGCCGAGGGCAAGACTTACGACTTCGCGATCTACGCCGACACCGCAGCCGCAGCCGAGGCCGACACCGCAGCCGAGGCCGACGCCGAAGGTGAAGTCGTCGGCGGCACGGGCATGATCACGCATCCGGACCGGATCGAGATTGGCTACTGGCTCAGCCGCCACCACACCGGCCGCGGGCTGGCCACCAGGGCGGCCCGGCTGCTGACCGCCGAGGCCTTCCGCCTCGGCGCGCCCGAGGTCGAGATCCGGCACGACGTGAAGAACGTCGCGAGCGGCGCCGTGCCCGCGCGGCTGGGGTTCACGATGACCGGCGACGAGGCCGCCGAACCGCCGCTCGCCCCGGCCTGCACGGGCGTCAACAGGATCTGGCGGCTCAAGCGTCCTTAGCCTTGCGTTCGCGCAGCGCCGCGAGGGCCTTGTCGGCGTGCACGGTGAACTTCAGCTCGCTCTTGATCACTTCGAGCACCTTGCGGTCGGTGTCGATGACGAAGGTGTGCCGTTTCGCGTGCAGTGGGCTGAATTTGCGCCATACGCCGAACTGTTTGGCCACCACACCGTCCACATCGGACAGCAGTGGATAGTCGAAACCGTGCTTGGCCGAGAACTCCTGCTGCTTGTCGACCGCGTCGGGGCTGATCCCGACGCGGTGCGCGCCGACTTCGGCGAATTCCGCGGCAAGGTCGCGGAAGTGGCAGCTCTCCGCGGTGCAGCCGCTCGTCATGGCGGCGGGGTAGAAGAACAGTACGACCGGGCCGGACGACAGGAAGTCCGACAGCGTGCGCTCCTCACCCTTGTCGTCGGGCAGGGTGAAGTCCGGGGCGAGCTCTCCTTGGTCCATGGACGGATCCTGTCACGTCAGTGGGCGTGCCGTTCGATGAGCTCGTCGACCTCGTCCCCGGTGGCGGAATCGGCGACGAACGAGCCGCGCGCCGCGAGTACCCCGAACCGCCGAAGCCGTTCTGCCTGCTCGTGATTGCGGACGCCTTCCGCGCCGATCCGCAGTTTCAGTTCCTTGGCGCGGGTGACCAGCTGGCTCAGATGTCGCACGTCGGCCTCGTCCTCGCCGTCGGCGAGCGCGTCGATCACCGCGCCGGACAGGATCACGTGCCGGACCGGGAGCCGATGCTGGGGGATCAGCTCCAGATCGGCCGAACCGGAGATGGTCAGCACCAGCTGGGCACCCAGATCGGACAGCACGGCGAACGAGTCCAGCACCTCGCCGCGCGGGTCGAGGACGGACTCGCGGTCGGTGCACAGCCGCAGCGCCTGCGCGGGCAGGCTGTGCCGGTCGAGCTGTTCCTTGACCAGCAGCACCAGATCCGGGTCGATGGCCAGCCGGTTCGGCAGCCGCACGCAGACGTCCGGAGCCGCCTCGCCGAACCGGTTCCGCCAGCGCGCGGTGGCGGCGAGCGATTCCGCCAGCAGCCACCGGCCGAGCGGGATGGTCATCCCGGTGATCTGCGCCAGCGGGTAGAACTCGTCGGAGTCCAGCTCGCCCTTCTCCGGATGGTTCCAGCGCAGCCCGGCGTTGACCGCGGCCAGCTGGTCGGTGTTCGCGAGTTTCACCGTCGGCTGGTAGATCAGCGAGAACTCGCCGTTCTCCAGCGCGCCCGCGATGACCGCGCCGAGCTGATAGCGGCCGCGGTCGCGTGCGTCGAGTTCGGGGTCGAACAGCATCCACTGCGCCTTGCCCGCCTCTTTGGCGCGGTGCAGGGCGATCTCCGCGGCCCGCAGCAGTTCCTCCGGCCGGGCGTCGGTGATCGAGCGGACGACGATGCCGGCACTCGCGCTGACCCCGATGCCGTGCCCGCCGAGGTAGATCGGCTCGGCCAGTTCCTCCAGTGCCTGCTCGACCAGTGCGACCACCTCGGCCGGGGAGAACTCGCCGCGCAACAGGACGGCGAACCCGTCGCCGGACAGCCGGGCGACGGAACCGTTGTGCTTGCCGGTGAACACGGCCTTCAGCTTGGTCGCGACCCCACGCAGCACCTGGTCGCCGACTCCGGCACCGAGTCCGTCGTTGATCACCTTGAAACCGTCGACGTCGAGATAGACCAGCGCGACCTGATCCCGGCCCGAGCCCGCCAAGGCGGTTTCGAGGGCGTTGCCGAACGAGGTCGCGTTCGGGAGCCCGGTCAGCGCGTCGTGCACGTTCTGGTGCAGCAGTTGTTCCTGGAGCAGGTGGATCTCGTTGGCGTCGGAGACCATCAGCACCGGGTAGGCCGAGCCGGGCCGGTCACCGGGAAGGTCGGTCAGGGTCACGTCGACCCAGAGTGTGCCTTCCTCGCTGTGGTCCAGCAGCAGACGTTCCTGCTGGGTCGGCTGGCCGAGCTTCATCAGCTGCGAAAGCCCGTTCCTCAGCCGGACGACGTCGTGCTCGGAGGAGCCGAGTTCGGGGATCGCCCGTCCGCGCAGGGCGGCGGGACGACAGCCGAGGAGTTTGCCGAGCGCGGTGTTCGCCTCGACGATCAGGCCAGTGGAGTCGGCCAGCGCGATCCCGACCGGGGAGGCGGAGTAGAGCTTGCTGAACCGCAGCAGCGCGGCCTGGTGATGGGGCTCGCTGCGGACGGCGTCCTGTGCGACGCCGAGCAGGAGCTGCTCGAGTTGCTCTTGGGGAAGCGATACTCCTTTAGTGTCAGCGAGCGTCGCGGCCCATCTTCGAGCGACGTCAACCAACCCTGGCGTGGCACCAGGCTCAGGCACACTTCACCTCTTCATGCGCGGTTAATGGCCAGCTCAGACGGGGTGTCCGTGCTCAGGGACCCACACTAGGTATGAGCCGACCGGGAGTAGTGCCACGGCATCATGCGTGATACGGGGTGTCTACCGGCTGAAAGGGTGATCGCCGCTACACGAGTGGCGACCAGAAGTTACCAAGAGTACTCGATCGTGTTCGTCCCTTTGGCCGGGATTCAGCCCCCGGTCTTGATCAGCGGGGCGTGAGCCGGATCGGCAGGCCGTCCGCCGGGACAGGCAGCGAGACGTAGTCCCAGCGCGCGGTGTAGTCGTCCGGGACCGACCAGCGATACGCCCGCAGCATCTCGTGCAGCAGCGCTTTCACTTCGAACGTCCCGAAATGCAGGCCGATGCACTTATGCGCGCCGCCGCCGAACGGCATCCACGCGTAGCGGTGCGACTTGTCCTCGCGGCGTTCTTCGCCGAAGCGGTCCGGGTCGAAGCGCATCGGGTCGGTCCAGCATTCCGGCGCGAAATGGTTGACGGTGGGGGAAACCCCGACCAGTGTCCCTTCGGGAATGAAGTGCCCGAGCACCTCGGTGTCCTTCACTGTTTTCCTGGCCAGCGACGGCACGGGGGCGACCAGGCGCAAGGACTCCTTGATCACCAGGTCCAGCGTCGTCAGGGTTTCCAGCGCCTCGATATCCGGCACGTCGTCACCGAGCGCAAGGGATTCCCGGCGCGCGCGTTCCTGCCACTCGGGGTTCTTGGCGAGGTGGTAGACGGCGGCCGCGCTGGTGATGGTCGAGGTGTCGTGCGCGGCCATCATCAGGAAGATCATGTGGTTGACGACGTCGGAGTCGGTGAACCGGTCACCGTCTTCGGTGGTGGCGTGGCAGAGCGCGGTGAAGAGGTCGTCGCCGTCACTTCGCCGTTTCGACGGCAGGTTCGCCGAAAAGTAGCGTTCGAGGACCTTGCGGCCGTGCAGGCCCGCCGCCCAGCGGCCGCCGGGTACGGGGAACCGGACGATGGCCGTGCCCGCGCGCACGGAGTTCACGAACGCGCGGTTGATCGCGGCGGCCTCGTCGCCGGAGCGCATGCCCATGAACACACGCGTCGCGACGTCGAGCGTGAGTTGCTTGAGGGACCAGTAGATCCGCGGGTTCGGCCGATCCGCCCATGCCGCGACGCCCTCGCGCAGTGCCGGCCCCATCTGGTCGACGTAACCGGTGAGCCGTTGCCGCGTGAACGCCGCCTGCATGATCCGGCGGTGCAGGTGGTGCTCGCCGAAGTCGAGCAGCATGAGGCCGCGGTCGAAGAACTGCTCGATGAAGAACTTCCAGCCCTCCTGCGAGAAGGCCTTGTCCTTGTTCACCAGCGCGATCTGGGTCGCTTCAGTACCGGAGAGGGCGACGATGCGGCGGCCGAAGGCACCCATCCACGACACCGGGCCGTAAGTCTCGTAGCGCTTGAGGCCGAACTCGATGCCGAAGCGCATGAAGTCCAGCGCGTGCCCGATGACGGGCGGGCCTTCGTCGCCGAGGACGGGTTTGAGGCCCGGCGGGGCGGGCGCGAGTTCCCGGACCGGCCAGGTGGCGCCGAGCCAGCGCTGGTCGACTGAACGCGGAAGGGGGATCGAAGTGAGCGGCGGGACCCGCTCACGCAGGACCCCGGTGACCTTTTCGACGGCGTTCGCCATGGTGACCATCTCCGGTGTTGAGATCGGTTACCGCTCCACCCTCGCACTCTTGTTGGCAGGTTGACAATACTCCGGTGGGTGTACCTGCCCCGAGTGTCAGGAAAGGGTCTTTCAAGACGTTTTCCGTCCTGAAAGACCCTTTCCTGACAGCTCAGCCCAGTTCGCCCCGGACCGTGGTCGCGGCCGCGACCAGGTTCCGCAGGGCAGGCTCGACCTCGACGTAACCGCGGGTCTTCAGGCCGCAGTCCGGGTTGACCCAGATCCGCTCGGCTGGCACGGCACCGACGGCGGTTCGCAGCAGTCCGCTGACCTCGTCGACGCCGGGGACACGCGGCGAGTGGATGTCATAGACACCGGGTCCGACACCGCGGCCGAAGCCCGCCGTGCCGAGGTCGGTGACGACCTCCATCTTCGACCGCGCGGCCTCGATGCTGGTGACGTCCGCGTCGAGCGCGTCGATCGCGGTGACCACCTCGCCGAACTCCGAGTAGCACATATGCGTGTGGATCTGCGTCGCGTCGTCGATCCCGGACGTCGCCAGCCGGAACGACGAAACCGCCCAGGCGAAGTAAGCCTCGTGCGCCGAGGTACGCAGGGGGAGGAGTTCCCGCAGTGCCGGCTCGTCGACCTGGATGACGCGGATGCCCGCCGCCCGCAGGTCGTGCACCTCGTCGCGGATGGCCAGCGCCACCTGGCGGGCGGTCTCGCCCAGCGGCTGGTCGTCGCGGACGAACGACCACGCCAGGATCGTCACCGGTCCGGTCAGCATCCCCTTGACCGGCTTCGCGGTCAGGCTCTGCGCGTAGCGCGCCCAGTCGACGGTCATCGGCTCGGGCCGTGAGACGTCGCCGTACAGGATCGGCGGCCGCACGCAGCGGGAACCGTAGGACTGCACCCAGCCGAAGTCGGTCGCCGCGAATCCGGCCAGCCGCTCGGCGAAGTACTGCACCATGTCGTTGCGCTCGGGCTCGCCGTGCACCAGCACGTCCAGGCCGAGGTCCTCCTGCAACCGGATGACGCGCTCGATCTCGTCCTTCATCGCGGCTTCGTACCCGGCGTCGTCCAGCGCGCCCGCCTTGTGCGCGGCGCGCGCCTTGCGGACGTCGGTGGTCTGCGGGAACGAGCCGATCGTGGTGCTCGGCAAGGGCGGCAGGTTCAGCGCCGCCTGCTGCGCGGCCGCACGCTGGGCGTAGGGAGAACGGACGATGTCCTCCGGGCGCAGTGCCTCCAGCCGGGCGCGCACCCCGGCGTCGGTCAGGTCGGCCGCCGTGGCGCGGTCCGTGACCGCGGCACGGGCGCCGGAGAGGTCGACGCCCTCCTCCTTCAGCGCACGGCCGAGCAGGACGACCTCGTCGACCTTCTGCTTCGCGAAGGCGAGCCAGCTCTTCAGGCGCGGGTGGAGCCCGGGCTCCCGCTCGACGTCGTAGGGCACGTGCAGCAACGAGCAGGACGTCGACACGCTGACCGACCTCGCCGTGCCGAGCAGCGTCGCCGCCCGGCTGAGCGCGCGGGTGAGATCGGTGCGCCAGACGTTGCGGCCGTCCACCACACCGGCCAAGACCTCCTTGTCACGCAAGGCGGGTTCGGCGGCGATGGCGTCCACAAAGGACTCATCGGTGACCAGGTCGACGGCGATGGCGTCGATGGGGGAGCGGGCCAGCACGCCCAGCGCACGGCCGAGGCGGCCGAAGTAGCCGGCGACCAGGATCTTCGGCCGCGCGGTCTCCTTCGCGAGGCGGTGATAGGCGCGGATGAGCGCGTTGAGTTCCGGCTCGGTGCGGTCCGCCGCGAAGGCGGGCTCATCGAACTGGACCCATTCGACGCCTTCGTCGTGCAGACGGCGAAGCAGCTCGACATAGCCGTCGAGAAGGCCGTCGAGCAGGTCCAGCGGCCGGAAACCTTCCGGCGCGCCTTCGGTCGCCTTGGCGAGCAGCAGGTACGTCACCGGGCCGACCAGCACGGGCCGGGTCTCGACGCCGATCGCGCGGGCCTCGCGGTACTCGTCCAGCGGCTTGGTGCCGGCGAGCGAGAACGTCGTGTCCGGGCCGAGTTCGGGGACGATGTAGTGGTAGTTGGTGTCGAACCACTTCGTCATCTCCATCGCCGTCGCGTCCTGCACGCCGCGCGCGGCGGCGAAGTAGGTGTCGAGCGGTGAAAGGCCGAGCTTCGTGAAGCGCCCCGGAAGCGCCCCGAAGAGCTCAGTGGTGTCGAGTACCTGGTCGTAGTGGGAGAATGTGTTGGAAGGGACGGAATCCAGTCCCGCGTCCTTGAGCTCCCGCCAGGTCCGGGTACGCAGCGCGCGGCCGGTCTCCAGGAGTTCGGCCGCGTCGATCTTGTTCGCCCAGAAGCGTTCCAGCGAACGCTTGAGTTCCCGGTCCGGTCCGATCCGGGGGTAGCCCAGCACAGTGGTGCCGATTTCGGTCACTAGCTCTCTCCTCGCGAGCTCGTTGTCAGAGCCGGACGCGCGCAGGAGTGACCGCCATTCGGTCGCGCCCATCCCACGAGGCCCGTACTCACGCACGCCGTCGGCGCGCGTACCACGGGCAGGTCTTCGGACTCGTGGGCGACTCGCTCGCTCCTACCGGCCGTCGCTTCCCGGGAGCCATTTCCCAGTGCTTTACCGTGTCTCGCACGGTGACGGCTTTCGTTCCCACATACCGCTGCGGGGCAGTCCCGGATTCACACCGGGTTCCCTGTTACCTCGACCGGCCTGGGAGGCCGGGCGAACCAGTAGCACCTTGGAGCGTACTCAGGCCCGCTACTGCCTCGCTGGACATGTGATGAACCGGACCCGCCGCGTGCTCAGAGCCGTAACACGCGTGCTTGGAAGCGTAACTCGCGTGCTTGGAGACGGAACATGCGTGCTTGGAGGCGTAACTCGCGTGCTTGGAGACGGATCTGCGAGTTCCGTCTTTAAGCACGCGAGTCACGGGTTTGGACACGGGTGATCGGGGTTCAGTCCCAGTCGAGGGCCCCGCCGGACTGGTACTCGATGACGCGGGTCTCGAAGAAGTTCTTTTCCTTCTTGAGGTCCATTGCCTCCGACATCCACGGGAACGGGTTCTCGGTCTCACCGAAGATCGGCTGAAGACCGATCTGCTGCGCCCGCCGGTCGGTGATGAAGTGCATGTACTGCTCGATCAGCTCGGCCGACAGCCCGAGCATGCCGCGCGGCATGGTGTCGCGGGCGTAGGACACCTCGAGTTCACACGCCTCGGTCAGCATGCCGCGGATCTCGGCCTGGAACTCCTCGGTCCACAGGTGCGGGTTCTCGATCTTGATCTGGTTGATGCAGTCGATGCCGAAGTTCAGGTGGATCGACTCGTCGCGCAGGATGTACTGGTACTGCTCGGCGATGCCGATCATCTTGTTCCGGCGGCCGAGCGAGAGGATCTGCGCGAAGCCGGTGTAGAACCACATGCCCTCGAAGATCACGTAGAACGCGACCAGGTCACGCAGGAAGTTCTGGTCGGCCTCGGGCGTTCCGGTCTCGAAGTCCGGGTTCTCCAGGTTCTGCGTGTACTTCAGCGCCCACGCGTCCTTCTCCGAGATGGACGGGACCTCGCGGTACATGTTGAACAGCTCGCCCTCGACCAGGCCGAGGCTCTCGCAGATGTACTGGAAGGTGTGCGTGTGCACGGCTTCCTCGAACGCCTGGCGCAGCAGGTACTGGCGGCATTCGGGGTTGGTGATCTGCCGGTACACCGCGAGCACGATGTTGTTCGCCACCAGCGATTCCGCGGTGGCGAAGAAGCCGAGGTTGCGCTTGAGCATGGTGCGCTCGTCCTCGGTCAGGCCGTCGGCCGACTTCCACAGCGCGATGTCGGCCTGCATGGCGACCTCGGTCGGCATCCAGTGGTTGTTGCAGCCGGCGAGGTACTTCTCCCACGCCCAGGTGTACTTCATCGGCAGCAGCTGGTTGACGTCGGCGCGGGCGTTGATCATCCGCTTGTCGTCGACGTTGATCCGGGCGGCGCCGACTTCGATCTCACCGAGGCCGGTGGCGTCGGCGGAGGCGTCAAAGGTGGTCATAGAGAGGCTCACTTAGGGAGTTGGGGTCGTGAGTGATTTGGGTCGTTATAACGAAACACAAAAAAAAATATAAGGAACAATGGGGGGTAGA